>JALRFN010000233.1 GCA_023268425.1 Burkholderiaceae bacterium
CACGCCCTGCCCGCTGCAACTCGATGTAGAAACGGTGCGTGAACAACTGTGCCATCGCCAGTGCACAACTGGACGCCCCGGCAGCATCTCCGGCCATCAACGCGCGGCCCACGGGCCCAGCTTGCGCCCCCGAAAAAGCGATCAAACCTTCGTTGAGTTCTTCCAACCACGCCCAACGCAACTGCGCCTGATCGCGCACCACGTTTTGCGTCCAAGCCCGCGCCAGCAACTCACACAAATTCAAATAGCCCTGGTGGTTTTGCACCAACAAGATCACGCGGGGCGCCGCTTGGCGCTGTTGCCCAGGCATGGGCACGGCGGTTTCTTGGGGCGAGCCTGGCCAATCCGACAGCGCCACCTCAGCGCCCAAAATCGGCTTGACTCCAGCGCTGCGCGTCTTTTTATAGAACTTGATGGCCCCAAACAAGTTGTTGAAATCGGTGACCGCCAAAGCTCCTTGGCCATCGGCAGCCGCCGCTTTCACAGCGGCAGGGATGCGGACCGTCCCATCGACAACGGAGAACTCAGAGTGCAGGCGCAGGTGGATATACATCCAGTCATTTTATGAAGGAAAAAGCGCCCCGCGCTGCGCGCCTGCCGGCAAATATCAGCGCTTGTGCTCGCCTGGCTGCGGCGTTGCCAAACGCCGCTTCAACAGCCGCAAGATGCCCCCCAGAACAGGAAGCTTTTCATACAGCTGATGGGCTGCGTCCCAATCGTCTCGGTGCGTGACGATGCGCCAACACCCATCCGCCTGCTGCGCCCAAGCCAAGCGGCTGACCCCGTGAATCTGCATCGCATGGCCAGCGCGCGCGAAATGAAACACCCAGTGCACATAGGCCACTGTGCCCTGGCGCACGCATTCATCCACCACGAACCTCGGGTCCTCCAAGGCCTCAAACATGTGCGCGTAAATCGCCCGCACTGCGTCTAAACCCTGCACGCTTTGGAAAGGGTCGGTAAAAGCCACGTCATCGGCGTAGACCTCGCCCAACTCAACCAAGGCTGATGGCGTCAGCGACCCCAGATAAGCGAGCGCTTGGGCCACTGCTTCTTCTAAGCTTGCTGCCGCCATGCTTCAGCCTCCTGTGGCGCGCTTGACGAGCGCAAAGTAAGCCTGATCAGGCAGGCAACGCAAAACGCGCAAAAACCGCGACAAGCGCTTGGGAAAGTGGATCGCAAACGCTCCCCGCCCCCAGCCACGCAGAATCTCTTGTGCGGCGACCTCGGGCGTGATCAAAGCGGGCATGTGAAAGTCATTGCCCGCCGTCATCGGGGTGGCGACAAAGCCCGGCTCGATGACGCTGAGCCCAACGCCATGCGGGCGCAAGTCGTACACCAGCGTTTCCATCCAGTGCGTCAGCGCCGCCTTGCAGGTGCCATAGGCCATGGAACGCGGCAAGCCCCGGTAACCCGCGACACTGGAAATCACCGACCAATGGCCACGTCCCCGTGCCAACAACAATGGCAAGACCTGCGCGGCCAAGGCTTGCGCCCCCAAGACGTTGACCTCCCAGTGGCGACGCAGCTCTGCAACATCCATGCGGCCCGCGCGCATCGCCCGGTAGTAACCCGGCGCGTAGACCACCACATCCAAGCCAGGGCCGGCCTGCATGTGTTGCACGGCTGCGGCCAATGCAGGGGCATCGGTCACATCGACTGGCAAACTGCTGATGTTGGGGTGAGTGGCGGCAATGGCTTGCAACTCGGGCACGCGGCGCGCCGACACCGTGACGCGAGCGCCTCGCTCAGCGAGGGCCAAAGCCAAGGCTTCACCAATGCCACTGGAAGCGCCCACCACCCAAACCGAACGCCCCTGCCAATCGCGCATGGGTGGGTTGAAACTGGAAAACGGCCACATGGCGCGGCGCCCTCAGGGCTTGCGCCAGGTGTACTGCACAACGTCTAAACAGCCGTCGTCAAATCCCGCCTCGCAATAAGCCAGGTACAGCCGCCAAGTGCGCATGAACGCCGCGTCAAAACCCAGGCCTGAGACGGCCTCGTGTTGGCGGTCAAAGTCGTGGCGCCAGCGGCGCAAGGTCTCGGCGTAGTCAGGGCCAAACGCGAAGCCGTCAACCCACTCCAGCCCCGCTTCGGCAGCCAAAGCGCGAAGTGCCTTGGGGCTGGGCAAGCAGCCGCCGGGGAAGATCATTTGCTGGATGAAGTCGGTGCCCTCCCAGTAACGCTCAGCGTGTTCATCTGCGATGACGATGGCTTGTACGCAAGCTCGGCCACCTGATTTGAGGTTGCGCGCGATGGCTTGGAAATAGGTCGACCAATACTCACGCCCCACCGCCTCGATCATTTCAATCGAGCACACGGCGTCGAATGGCCCGTCGGCAATGTCGCGGTAGTCTTGTAAGCGCAAGTCTGCCGCGCCGCTGCTCACCTCTTGGGCCACACGCGTTTGGGCGTGCGCCAACTGCGCAGGGCTCAAGGTGACGCCCACCACAGAAGCACCAAACTCGCGCGTCGCGGCTTCAACCAAAGCACCCCAACCGCAGCCAATTTCCAACACCCGATGCCCCTCGCGCACGTCGGCCATTTGCAAAGCCCGGCGCACCTTGCGCCGCTGCGCCTGCGCCATGTCCTGCGAGAAATCACCGTCGAAGACCGCCGACGAATAGTTCATGGTTTCGTCCAGCCAGAGGCGGTAAAAATCGTTGCCCAAGTCGTAATGCGCGGGGATGTTTTTGGCGCTGTTGGCCTTGTTGTTGCGCCGACGCCAGTGGCGCCAACGGTTGACCAACTGCGCCAATGGGTTGCCATGAATCAATGGGTCCAAAGCGTTTCGATTGGCCAGCACCACGCGCAACAGTGCCGCCAGGTCCGGCGAATGCAAATCGCCGTCGCGATAAGCCTGCGCAAAACCGATGTCGCCATGCCGCAAGATTTGCCGCAAAGCCTGCCAACTGTGCAGGGTAAGCACAGCGTGCAAGCCCTGATCCGATTCGCGGTCTTGCCCATACTGGCCGACTTGCCCATGGGGCCAGTGCACCAGCAAGACGCCATGATCGAGGCCACGCAAGCTGCGCTCCAAGCGCCCAAACCACCAAGGCTGGCTTTGCGCAAAGGCGCCCTGGCGGCGGCGCCAGGCGCGGCGAATGACGGCAGTATTCATGGTGAACTCCTGGGTTTGCCCACCAAACTGGCGGGACGGGTCGGGGCCGGCGGCAGCGAGTGAAACGGCACGCGCTTGAGCCAAAGCCGAAGCGCATGCCAATGGATGCGGGCGACGACGGCCAGCGTCATCAAGGGGTAGCGCCAAGCCAAGCGCTTGGCCAAGGCGGGGCTGTAGGCCTGTAGCAGCCCCGACCAACTGGTCTCGATCAGGGCTTGATCATCATCACCATGGTGCTCAACGCGCGCGACCAGGCGCTCGCCTTGCCAGGCGAAGCGAAAGCGATAAGTGCCTGCCAAGGCACAAAACGGCGACACGTGAAACACCTTGTCGGCCTCGCGCGTTTCACCCCAACGCGCGGCATCGATGACGTAACTGTGGCGCTGTCCAAAGGTGTTGTTCACCTCCGCCACCACCGCTTTCAATTGGCGCTCGGCGTCAAAGGCGTACCAAAAGCTGACCGGCTTGAAGGTGTGCCCCCAGACGCGCGGAAAGGTTTGCAGCCAAATCTCGCCATCGGCTCCCCGCACACCCGCGTCCACCAAGGTTTGTTCTACCCAGGCCAAAGCACCCCGGCCGTCGCCGTGGTCAGTTTCATCAAAACTCAACAGTGCACGGCGATTCACCGCCAAGCCTGCCGCCTCGGCTTGTGCCAAGTGACGCATGGGCAGCATCAAAAAATAACTGCCATAGGCAAAAGCGTGTACGCGTGGACTGCGCCGACGGTGCGCCACGCGGCCTTCGGCCAGCAAAGGCACCGGGGGGTCAGGCCACTGCAAGGGCGTCATGCAGACAACACCTGTTGCGCAGCACGGCGACCCGACTGGAAGCCGTCTTCATGGAAACCATAGCCCAGCCAAGCCCCCGCCAAAGCCACGCGCCCGCCGCCGGCGCAACCATCCTTGAGCAGCGCTTGTGCACGAATGGCCGCCGCGTCAAATACGGGGTGCGCGTACGCGTAACGCCCCAAAATTTGAGACGGCGCAATGGCGCGCACCGGGTTCAGCGAGACGATCACGTCTTGCGCAAACGGCAGTGGCTGCAGGCGGTTGAGCCAGTAATGCAAACACACGCGTGCCGACTCTTGGCTCGCGTCGGCTGCACGTTCGTAATTCCAAGCCGCCCAGGCCTTGCGGCGCTGCGGCATGACCGAAGTGTCGGTGTGCAAAACGGCTTCATTGTCCTGGAAGCGAATGGCAGACAAGGCGTCGCGCACCGCTGCCGGCGCATCGGCCCAAAGTGCCAGGCTTTGATCGGCGTGACCAGCCAACACCACCGCATCAAAACGCTCGGACCCCTGATCGGTGATCAGTGTGACACCCTGGTCGTCCGTTTGCACCCGACGCACGGGGGTGGACAGGTGCACGTCATTGAGCAAGGCACCGACCTTGTCCACGTACTGCCGAGAACCACCTTGCACGGTATGCCATTGCGGACGGTCATTGACTTGAATGAGTCCATGGTTGTGGCAAAAGCGCACCATGGTCGCGGTGGGAAAAGCCAACATCTGATCGGTTGGGCAACTCCAGATGCAACCCAACATCGGCAGCAAATACCAGTGAACAAATGCCTGGCCGAAACCTTGCTGGGCCAAAAACGCCTGCAGCGGTTGCATCAACTCGGCGTCCGCACCCGCCACCGCCAAGCGCGTGGCCTCGCGGTTGAAACGCAAGATGTCGCGCAACATGCCCCAAAACGCAGGGCGAACCAAGTTGCGTCGATCTGCAAACACCGTGTCCAAATCGGCGCCATTCCACTCCAGGCTTCGCGCGCCCCATGCACGCGGGACTTGCACCGAGAACGACATGTCCGAAGCCGCCGTTTGCACACCCAGTGCCTCAAACCAAGCGATCAGTCCCGGGTAGGTCTTCTCGTTGTAGACCAAAAATCCCGTGTCTACCCCGTGGCGAACGGGGCCATCGGGCCCGTCCATGACAACGTCCACCGTGTGCGCGTGGCCACCCAAGCGCGCTTCGCTCTCGAACAGCGTCACACACGCCTGATCACGCAAGTGATAAGCGGCTGAAAGCCCCGCCACCCCGCTGCCCACCACTGCAATGCGCCGCATCAACTCACCCTCTCGTGGGCCCTGCGGCACAACACAGTCGACGCGCGGTCGGCCAATTTTGCCTTAGACACTGTATTTGTTTTACACATCGGAAGTCTTCGTTCATAATCGTTTCGAGACCCATTATTCACGTTAATTTTTATTTTGTCTAGGACAAAAAGGATCCGCCGCCATGCCGTCCCCACCGCAATTCAACAGCCTGTTGCCCATTGCCGCCGTGGAGCGAGAAACAGGCCTAGGCAAAGACACGCTGCGCGTTTGGGAGCGCCGATACGGCTTCCCGACGCCGGAGCGAGACGAGCACGGCAACCGCGCCTACCCCAACGATCAAGTCCAACGCCTGCGCAACATCAAGCGCTTGCTTGACCAAGGCTTGCGCCCCGGCAAGGTGTTCGCCATGAATGACGCCGAACTCAACGCACACATTGGCGCCGCGATCACCAGCCAAGCGGCCCCGCAGCGCATCCCCGCGCACTTGAGCCTGCATTGGTCTTACCTGATCGAGCACCGCAACACCGAGTTGCGGCAAATCTTGACCCGCGACTTGGCCAAGCTTGGGGTGAACAGCTTTTTGGAACGGGTGGTGATTCCGCTCAACGAGTTGATCGGCATGTCCTGGGCCGCTGGCGACATCCAGGTGTTTGAAGAACACCTCTACACCGAGATGGTCACGCGGGTGCTGCGCCAGGGCATCAGCGCCATCCAAGACCAGCAAACGCCGAGCCGCCCTGTCGTGGTGCTGACCACTTTGCCGGGTGAATCGCACGGCTTGGGGCTGTTGATGGCCGAGGCGACTTTGTCTTTACAGGGCGCGCAATGCATCGCTTTGGGCACGCAAACCCCATTGCAAGACATCGTGGAGGCAGCCAAAGCCCACCAAGCCGACCTCGTGGCCCTGAGTTTCAGCGCTTACCCTGGCGCCAAACAAATCGCTCAAGGCGTCGAGGCCTTACTGAGCAGCTTGCCCGCATCCACCGGCTTGTGGCTAGGGGGCTCCAACCCCAAGCTCAACCACATGCGCAGCGAGCGCCTGCGCACCTTCAACGACTTGAACAGCATCCAAGAGGCTTTGGAAGCCTGGCGCTTGACGCCTTTGAACTAGGGCCTGTTGAAGGCCCGCGCCTCAGGGTGCCCAAGCGGCCGCCACCAGCTCGCCCGCGCCGACGGCTTGGCGCTGCAGCA
>JALRFN010000293.1 GCA_023268425.1 Burkholderiaceae bacterium
CCATCCACCGGAATTGTTTGCCCGACCACGTAGGCCGCCAATGGTGAGGCCAAAAACAAGGCCACGCCAGCCATGTCTTCAGGCGTACCCAATCGACCCAATGGCGTTTGGTCCAAAAAAGCTTGCAGGCGCTGCGGGTGGTTGGTGGTGACCTTGGTCAATTTGGTGTCGACGAGGCCGGGGGCGATGCCGTTGACGCGTATGCCTTTTCTGGCCCAGGTGTCGCCCAACGTGCGTGTCAGCCCCACGGCCCCGGCTTTCGAGGCGTTGTAGGCGGGGTTGCCCGGCGTCGAGTGAAAAGCCGCGGTTGAGCTGATGGTGATCACGGCACCTCGCGAGGCCGCCAGCAGGCCTTCAAACTTGGTGCAACAAGCCATGATGCTGGACAGGTTGACTGCCAACACCTTTTGAAAATTGACCATGTCGTACTCGGCGCGCTGGTACATCACTGTGCCCTGAGCCAACACCAAGACGTCGAGGCGTTCGAACTCAGGTTTCAGCTTGGCGATGTGTTCAAAGTCTGAGGCGTCGACGGCGCGGTAATGGAGGCCCTCCAGGTTGGAGCCGGGCTCTGAAGCGTAATCCGCTGCACTGGCGCGGGTGCCCCAAACGTGAACGCGCGCGCCGTGTGCGCGAAACGCCTGGGCGATGCCGTTGCCAATGCCGCTGGAGCCGCCCACGACCAAAACGGTTTTGTTGCTGAAGTCCAAGGGGTGCATGTGTGCTCCTGCGTGTCGGGCCGCTGTGGTTGGTGTGCTGGCATTGTCAAGATTCGGGCCACTGGCTTCAAGTCCAAGTGATCACCCCAGGCGCAGCAGTCGCGTGGGCGCCGCAGTTTCAACGCGGTCACCGATAGGCTTGCCACCCACAGCAAACGCGTGGAGACACAAGGCACCGCGATGAGTCAACAAAGCAACGGGTATTGGGCGCTGCAGGTGGGGCAGCTCTCGGACGATTTTTCTGGGGTGGCGTTGTGCAAACACCCCGTGCCTCAAGTGCGCGAGCAACAGGTTTTGGTGCGCGTGCGCGCTGCGGCCTTGAACTTCCCAGATGTCTTGCTCACGCAAGGGCTTTACCAACTCAAGCCCAGCTTGCCCTTTGTGCCAGGTTTTGAGGCCTCGGGTGAGGTGATGGCGGTGGGCGCTGGCGTCACGCACGTGCGGGTGGGCGACGCGGTGGTGGTCAAGGCGCGCTTGGGCGCGCTGGCCGAGGTCTTGTTGGCTGAGGCGGCAGACGTGCGCTTGAAGCCCGACACGCTTTCCTGGGCCGAGGCGGCAGGCTACACGGTGGCGGGGCTGACGGCTTGGGTGTCGCTGGTGCACCGGGGGCGCTTGCAGTCCGGTGAGACCTTGGTGGTGCACGGCGCCACGGGCGGCACGGGCATGGCGGCCATTCAGCTGGGTCGACATTTGGGCGCGCGCGTGATCGCCACGGGGCGCTCGTTGGGCAAGTTGAGTGCGGCGCAGGCCGTGGGCGCCCACGAGGTGCTGGCGCTGGGGCCAGGTTTGCGCGAGCGGCTCTTGGCCTTGACCGATCAACGCGGCGTTGACGTGGTGTTCGACCCCGTGGGGGGTGATGTGTTCGATGAGAGCTTGCGTGCCTTGGCCTGGGAAGGGCGGTTGTTGGTGATTGGTTTTGTCAGTGGGCGGGCGGCACAACTGGGATCCAACTACCTGCTGATCAAAGGCATTTCGGTCTTGGGGGTGCGCGCTGGCGAATTCGCTCGGCGCAACCCCGCAGGGGGCGCCCTGGCCTTGCAAGCCGTCGACGCCTTGGCGGCTCAAGGTGTGTTGCGTCCGCACATCGACGCGGAGTTCCCCTTGGCTCAAGCGGTGCAAGCGCTGCAGCGCTTGGCCGAAGGCGGCGTGGCGGGCAAAGTTGTGGTGACCATGTGAGGCGGCTGGGTCACCCCGTGTTTCAATTCGACCCATGAACCGCGACGACTGTCCCTTAGACCCTTTTGCGCATTTGCCGCACCTGCGCCAGCGCTTGGTGGCGGTTGAGCAGTCGCAGGTGCGGGTCACACCCGAGGTCATGGCGCGTTGGGATCAAGGTCATTTGGAGCGAGGCGGCTCGCCCGACTGGCGTTTACCCGACGAGGCGCGTGAGGCCTTGCGGCGTGACTTCATGGCGGCGCTGGCGCCGGACCAAGACCTTTGGGTGTTTGCTTACGGCTCCTTGATGTGGGACCCGGGCTTTTACTTTGCTGAGGTGCGCAGCGCGGAACTCGGCGGACACCAACGCCGCTTCAACTACCGAGTGGTCGGCGGGCGTGGCACGCCCGAGCAGCCCGGCCTGGTCTTGTCCTTGGTGCCCAGTGACGGGGCGCGCTGCCAGGGTTTGGTCTTTCGCATCGCGGCCGCTCAAGTGGACGCGGAGACCACGGTGCTGTGGCGCAGAGAAATGTTGCGCGGTGGCTATGCGCCGCGCTTGTTGCCGGTGAGTACCCCGCAGGGGTGGGTGCAGGCCCTGGTGTTTGTGGCGCATCCAGACAACCCCTCTTATGTCCACGATTTGGGTTTAGACGAAACGGCGCAGATTGTGGCCACGGCCAGCGGTCATTTGGGGCGCAACCGTGATTACCTGACACAACTGGCGGCTCAGTTGCAGGTTTTGGGTTTGCATGACGCCTACATCAGCGAGTTGTTGGCGCGCGTCATGAAAATCTGAATTTATAGAATTTCGTGACATCCTTTTACAGACATCATCGCTCTGCCCGAAGCGGGATGGTGTCGCGCCAAGGCAGGCTGGGCTCCGCCTCGTAGTCGGCCACCACCCAGGCTCGATCTTGTCGTTCGGCCATGTCGCGCAAGAAGTCGTGCAGCACCCGAATCGAAGGCCTGTCCCAACCGGCTGTGGGTTGGTCCAAGCACGTGATGGTCGCACCGCTGGCCAGCAGCGCGATCACGCCAACTTTGCGCCGCGAGCCCGCTGAAAGCATGTACAGGGCTTTGTGGCGGTGTTCATCTAGGCCCGTGGCTTCGGATAGCGCGTTGGCCAACTGGGCGTTCCAGCGCGGCCAAGCCGGGCTGAGCCGTGCCCAGACGTCGTCTGGCGTGCGTTGTTGGTCTTGCATCAGAGCGAGGTCCAAGTAGGCGCCGTCGGCGCCAAAACGCTGGCCGTGTCGGGGAGGCAAATCGCCACTGAGCAGGCGCAGCAAGGTGGTTTTGCCGCTGCGCTCATCGCCTGTGACGGCCGTGATGCCTGGGCTCAGCGTCCAGTCAAAGCGTGGACCGTCGTCATGGCCTTGCGCCTGGTCGAGTCGACAGAGTTGGGGGCTGGTGGTTGGCATGTGGCGAGTGTAAAAGCAGCTACCCGGTTGCCAACTGTGGGTCGGCGACAATGCTGTTTTGTCTGCATTGCTTGCCCATGTCTGTTTTGTCTTCTGACGCCCGTGCTCAACCCGGTTTGCGCGAATTTGTCTTGTTGATGGCCGCGCTGATGAGCGTGGTGGCGATGTCGGTGGACGGCATGTTGCCGGCTTTGCTGGGCATGCAAAGCGACTTTGGTGTCGCGCATGCCGCCGACATGCAGTACGTGGTGTTGGTTTTGTTTTTAGGCTTGTCTGCAGGGCAGTTGGTGGCAGGGCCTGCTGCAGACGCTTTTGGCCGCAAGCCCGTGATCGTGGTGGGTTTCGCGGTGTTCGTGGTGGGTTGCGTGGTGTCCACGCTGGCCGCGTCTTTGCCAGTGATGTTGTTCGGGCGCGTGCTGCAAGGTCTGGGTGCGGCGGCACCGCGTGTGGTGTCGACCGCGATGGTACGCGACCGTTTCGAGGGCCGCGAGTTGGCACGGGTCAACTCCCTGGTCACGACGACCTTCATTTTGGTGCCCATGGTGGCGCCGGCGGTCGGGCAGTTGGTGACGTGGGCCCTTGGCTGGCGGGCGATATTTGTGCTGTTTGCCGCTTTGGCTTTGATCAGCGGTGCATGGCTGTGGTGGCGTCAACCCGAGACCTTGGCGCCAGAGGCGCGCAAAGCTTTGCGCTTGCGCGAGGTGAGCGCGGCCTTTGGTGAATGTTTGCGTCACCCCGAAAGTTGGCCGTTTGTGGTGGCCATGGGTTTGGTGTTCTCGCCCCTGTTCGCCTACCTGTCCAACGCGCAAATTATTTTTGGTGACATCTATGGACAGCCGGATTGGTTCCCCGTGTTGTTCGGATCCTTGGCCAGCATGGTGGGTGTGGCCAGCATGGTCAATGCGCGTTGGGTCATGCGCCTGGGAGCGCCGCGCCTGGTGGGCCGTGCCTTGCGGGTGTTGATGGTGGCTTCCGCCGTGTTTGCCTTGGCGCGTTGGCTGTGGCCAGAAATGGACCGCTTGTGGGTCAGTTACCTGTGGATGGCCATCAGTTTCTTTTGCTTTGGTTTGCTGTTTGGCAACCTGATGGCGCTTTCGCTGCAGCCGCTGGGCCACCGGGCGGGTGTCGGCGCCGCCTTGATGTCCACGGTGAGCAATTTGATGGCGACCCCCTTGGGGGCCTGGATTGGTCACAGCTTGCAAGGCAGCATTGATGCCATGGTGTGGGGTGTGGGCTTGTGCGCCCTGGGCGCTTATGCGGTGACCGCTCGGGTACGCTTGTCACCAAGCGCACCTCAGCGTGTGGTGTGATGGGCTGAACCGGAGAACGCGATGCAGCAATTTCAACTCAACGGGCGAGCGGCACAGGCCGATGTCGCCGCAGAGATGCCCCTGTTGTGGGTGGTGCGCGATGCGCTTGGCCTCAAGGGCAGCAAATTTGGCTGTGGCCAGGGCTTGTGCGGTGCCTGCACCATGCACGTTGATGGTGTTGCGGTGCGCAGTTGCATCACGCCCGTGGCCAGTGTGGCGGGTAAGGCGGTGCGCACCATCGAGGGCTTGGGCTCACTGCAGCAAGCCTCTCCCTTGCAAAAAATTTGGGCCGAATTGGGGGTGCCCCAATGTGGCTATTGCCAATCGGGCCAGTTGATGGCGGCGTCTGCCTTGTTGCAACGCACACCCAAGCCGAGTGACGCTGAGATCGATGCGGCCATGAGTGGCAACTTGTGTCGCTGCGGGACCTACCCGCGCATCAAACAAGCCATCCGCGTGGCCGCCGAGCGGGGGGTGCAAGCATGAGCCCCTCAGCACAGACCCCTGGTTTGCCGCCCTCCGCGTGGAGCCGTCGGCAGTGGTTGAAAGCCGTTGGAGCCATGGGCACCGGGCTGATTGTGGGGGTGCCGCTGGCTGGCTGCAGCGCCACGCCAGCGCTGCCGGCTCGTCGGGCCGAGGACGGCGCGTCTTTGGGCGCTTTTTTGCAAATCGCGCCGGACAACACGGTGCACTTTTACCAGCCGCGCGCGGAAATGGGCCAAGGTGCCGTGACGGGCATGACCACCCTGATTGCCGAAGAGCTTGGCGTGGCCCCAGAGGCCATCCACGTGCACTTGGTCGGTGCGCACGAGGCCTATCGCCCGCCAGGCCTTCCGATTCAAGTGACCGGCGGCAGTGCCAGCATCAAAGCCCACTTCGAGCAGCTGCGCCTGGCAGGCGCGCAGGTGCGTCAGGCGATTGCCCAAGCCGCTGCACTTGAGCTGAAGGTGTCGGTGACCGACTTGCAACTGGTCGACGGTCAGGTCGTGATGGGTGGCCAACGCTGGCCCTACGGACACTTTGCCGCTGCGGCGGCAGCCCAGCCATTGCCCGAGAACGTGGCTTTGAAGCCTGTGTCGGCTTTTGCGGTCATTGGGCGTTCTCGCGCGCCTTTGGACGCACTGGCCAAGTCCACTGGCGCCGCCAGCTTTGGTTTGGACATCGATTTGCCCAATTTGCATCGCGCCGCATTGCTGCGCTGCCCGGTCATTGGTGGGCGCTTGAAATCGGTGGACGACGCCGCGGCCAAGGCCACGGCGGGCGTGGTGTCGGTGGTGAAGTTGCCGCACGCGGTGGCGGTTGTGGCGAATTCGACTTGGGTCGCCCAGCAAGCGGTGGCAAAGCTCAAGGCCGAATGGGAGCTGCCGCCACTGGCGAAGCACAGCAGTGCGAGCATGCGCGCCGATATGGATCAGGCCATGCGTGAGCAAGACGGCCAGTCCGCAGTCAACGAGGGTGATGTGAGCCAAGCCTTGGGTACAAGCCAGCAACGCTTGGACGCGACGTATTGGGCGCCACACGTGGCCCACGCGACCATGGAGCCCATGAACTGCACCGTGCGCATCGCGGCCGGGCGTTGTGAA
Organism: Burkholderiaceae bacterium; assembly: GCA_023268425.1. Taxonomy (GTDB): domain Bacteria; phylum Pseudomonadota; class Gammaproteobacteria; order Burkholderiales; family Burkholderiaceae_C; genus RS62. The sequence continues at coordinate 6,186 of JALRFN010000293.1, forward strand.
GTCTGGACCGGCACGCAAGCGCCCGATCTGGCCGCAGCCGTGGCGGCGCATTTTGCTGGCGTGTCGCGCGACCAGGTGACCATTCATGCCCAATTTTTGGGTGGTGGTTTTGGTCGTCGGGTCAACACCGATTACGTCGCTGAGGCCACCCAGGTGGCCAAGGCAACGGGGTTGCCCGTGCAAGTCGTCTGGAGCCGAGAGGACGACATGCGCGCCGACTACTACCGCCCCAGTGGGCTGATGCACATGCAAGGGGGGCTGGACGCCCAAGGGCGCATCCAAGCCCTGTCGGCCAAACGCGTGGGCGCGAATGTGACTGCGCATTTTGTCGACGATGCCGGCGAAGCCCTGTTTTCCAATTACGTGCCTTGGGGCATGGCCGAATGGCTCAGCGAGCGCGGCTACGGTTTGTTTGAACACGTCACGGTGGACAGCAGCAGTGTGGAGGGCTTGCTGGGTGATTACCAAGTGGCCAACCGCGCCGTGCGCCAAGTCACCGTCGACCATGGCGTGCGCTTGGGGTTTTGGCGCTCGGTGGGGCACTCGTTCAGCGCTTTTGCCATTGAGAGCTTCATCGACGAATTGGCGCACCAAGCCAAGCAAGACCCGGTGAGCTTTCGGCTGCAACACCTGCAGCATGATGCGCGGCTGGCCGCCGTCTTGCAAGAGGCCGCCCAGCGCGCAGCCTGGGGCCAAGCCCCAGCCGGTCACTTTCAAGGTGTGGCGGCCCACCGCTCGTTTGACACGGCGGTCGCCCAGGTGGTGGACATCGCCATGGACGGTTCAAAGCCGGTGGTCAAGCGGGTGACCTGCGTGGTGGACTGTGGCGTGGCGGTGAACCCCGACATTGTGGTCCGCCAGATGGAAAGCGGCATCGTGTTTGCCTTGTCCGCAGCCTTGATGGGGGAAATCACCTTCGAGGCAGGCGCCGTGCAGCAAAGCAACTTCCACGACTACCCACCGCTGCGCATGCATGAAACACCGGAAATCACCGTGCACGTCGTGCCCAGCCAGGCAGCACCCACCGGCGTGGGCGAACCCGGCGTGCCGCCGTTGGCACCGGCCTTGGCCAATGCCTTGTTCGCGGCCACGGGCCAGCGGCTGCGCAGCTTGCCTCTGCGGCTGGCGTGAGCCCCAGGTCCAACGAGCGAGGCGGGGCTGAGGCGCGTCAAGCCTTCAGCAACGCCTCAATCGTTCGCTGTACCGCCAAGGCCTGCCCGAAGTCAGGCAGGCTGTGTGGACGGCCGCGCAAGAGCGCGGCCAGTTGATCGAGTTGCGCTTGGTAGGTTTCGCGGCGCGGATCCGCGCTGTTGACCAGGGCCAGGCCTTGGGGGTGCTGCGCATCGACCCGCCAAAGCGAATACCAGTTGCGCAAAACCAGTTCCTGGTGAGCGCCGATGAAGCGGGCTTCGACGATTTCCTCGCTGCCGCCGCCCGTGGTGCTCAGCAAGGTCACAGGCACGCCGTTCGCGTGTAATGATGCGCTGAGCTGGCTTTCTGCAGCGTCGGGGTTGGGGCGTTGGCATTGCACGTGGTCGATCTGGACTGAGCCCAAGACGCGCTCCAAGAGGTAGATGAAGTGCGAACTGACCTCGCGGGTGAAGCCGCCTTGCGCTGCGGTGTTCAGCCAGCTCGCGTGGGCTTGGAATGGGCGTGGCCACTGGTGAAAGTGCAGGCGAATGAAGACATGTTGCAGGCCGAAATCCGCGCTGGCCAGCTCGCGCTGCAAGCGTGCCACGGCGGGTGCCGAGGCGAAGACAAAGTTGACCGCCTGGCCCAGGCCCGATGCATCCATGGTTTGCACCAGCGCTTGGCTGTCTGCCACATCAACCCCCAGGGGCTTTTCGCACAAGACAGACAACTGACGGGCCACACACAAGCGCACCAAGGCGGCGTGGTGCAGCGGCGGCGAGGCCACGTAAACCACGTCGATGTTGCCGACATCCAAAGCTTGTTCTGCCGTGTCAAACAGCGCCAGGTGCGGGAAGGCGAGGCGCACGTGTGCGCAGGTGTCAGTAGAGGGGTCAAACCCCGCAACGACTTGAAATGCAGGGTGGTCAGCGCTTTGTTCGAGCATGCGCTGGCCCACAGCGCCCAAGCCCAAAACGGCCATGCGCAAGCGAGGGGTTGGGGTGTTGGAAGGGTGGTTCATGGTGAGCAAAACAGGTGGGTCAAGGCGGGTGTGCCGATGGAGGTTCGGCTCAGGCGCCGCATGCTCGCGTGCGGCTGCGCCTGGGGCTGTCGCCTGCGGCACTGCGCAGAGTCAGCGGTGGCCGCTAATGTGGCGCGCACTTGCGGCGTCGTTGGTGCCGCGTGGCACTGGAGTCGACGATGAACACATGGGCGCGGCGTTTGCCGTTTTTTTATGGTTGGGTGATTGTGGCCGTGGTGTTTGTGACCATGGCGATTGGGGTGAACGCACGCACCGCGTTTTCACTGTTTTTCCCGCCCATCGTCGCCGAGTTTGGCTGGGACCAAGCGGTGACCGCGGGCGCGTTCTCGTTTGGTTTTTTGGTTTCAGCGGTGTTGAGTCCCACCTTGGGTCGTTTGATGGATGCACGCGGACCGCGCGTGGTCATGGAGCTCGGTGTGGCCGCCACGGGCGCGGGCTTGCTGTTGGCCACTTTGGCCACCCAGCCTTGGCACATCTACCTGACTTTGGGTGTGTTGGTCGGTGGTGGCAGCGTGTGCTTGGGTTACACCGGACAGTCTTTGTTTCTGCCCGCGTGGTTTGTGCGCAGACGTGGCTTGGCCATGAGTTTGGCGTTTTCAGGCGTGGGCGTGGGTTCCATTGTGTTGTTTCCGCTGCTTCAAGCCTACATGGCCGAGACGGGGTGGCGCCAGGCTTGTTTCGCGCTGGGGATCACGACCTTGCTGGTCTTGGGGCCCTTGAACTTGCTGTTGCGTCGTCGCCCCGAGGCCATGGGTTTGCAACCCGACGGCGATCCCGAACCCGACGCCAGCAGCGCAGTGGTGCGCAAGACCAATGTGGTCGACGCCCAATGGGCTGCAGTCGATTGGACTTTGGCGCGGGCTTTGCGTACCCGACGTTTTTGGTGGTTGGCCTGTGGCTATTTTTGTGCTTTGTTCGCGTGGTACGCCGTGCAGGTGCACCAAACCAAGTTTTTGGTCACGGTGGGCTTCACCCCGGCGCAAGCCGCTTGGGCATTGGGGGCCGTCAGCCTGTTCGGCGTGCCCGGACAAATCGTGCTGGGCCATGTCTCCGACCGCGTTGGGCGTGAGTGGGTGTGGACTTTGGGCTCCAGCGGTTTTGTCGCTTGCTATTTGATCTTGTGGAGCATGCAAGGCCAAGCGAGCATGTTCAGCTTGGGCTTGATGGTGTTGGCGCAAGGTCTGCTGGGCTACGGTGTGACCTCGGTGTTTGGTGCCATCCCCATGGAGATTTTCGAGGGCAAACACTACGGGTCTATTTTTGGCACCTTGATGCTGGCGGGCATCACCGGAGGGGCTGTTGGCCCTTGGTGGGTGGGTTGGGTGTTGGATCAAACGCACAGCTACGCTGTGGCTTGGTTGAGTGGGGCTCTGATGGCCGTGCTGGCCATTGCGGCCATTTGGATGGCGGCGCCGCGTCAGGTGCGCGCGGTGGCAGGCCGCGTGCACTGACGAAGCGCTGGTGCATCACCCCAGGCTGGGGTCAACCAGGTATTTGTCGCCCGTGGCCTTGGCGTTGTAAGCCGCGATGACCTCGGGCTTGAGCACGTCGCTGAGGCTGATCGTGTGGCTGTAATGACTGGCAAACGTGCTGTGCATTTCTCGCAAAACGCGCTGGCGCAGCCCTTGTTGGATGGACGGATCCAATCGCTCCAGGTAGGGAAACACCAACCAACCGCCAACGCCCCAGGACATGCCGAAGCTGCGGCGAATCACCGTGTCGCCCAGTTGCAGGTTGCCGTACAGGTAGACCTGTTTGTGGGTGTTGGTGCCATAACGACTGTAGGCACCGGCCCCGCGCAGCAAGGCTGCTTCCATGCAGCTCAAAATTTCGCTGGCTAAGGTGCCACCGCCCGTGGCGTCAAAGGCCAGCGTGGCGCCGGTGGCGGCAATGGCGTCGGTGAGTTGCTGCGCAAAGTCGGCTTGCGAACGGTCGCACACGTGCTGCGCCCCCAGGTCCCGCAGGAGTTGCGCCTGCTCAGGCTTGCGCACGATGTTGACCAAGGCAATGCCATCCGCCTGGCAAATCTTCAACAGCATCTGCCCCAAGTTGGAAGCCGCTGCGGTGTGGATCAAGGCCTTGTGACCTTCGTGTTTCATGGTTTCCACAAAGCCCAGCGCAGTCAGCGGGTTGACGAACAACGATGCACCTTGCGCCGCGGTGCTGCCTGCGGGCAGGGCGATGCATTGGTTGGCTTTGAGCAAGCGGTATTGGGCGTACATGCCACCGCCCAGCGCGGCGACCGTTTGGCCCAGCAGCGCCTGTGCCTGCGGGCCGCTGCCTGCAGCGACCACCAAGCCCGCGCCCTCGTTGCCCACGGGCATGTCTTGGTCGACCCGCCCCGCCAAAGCTTGCAAGGCGGCGGCACCGACTGGGGCTTCGGTCAGGTGCGGTTGAGCCCGCAGCGCGCCCAAGTCGGCCGCGCCCCAAAGCAAACCCATGTCCGAGGGGTTTAACGGGGTCGCTTGAATTTGCACGACGACTTCATCGGCAGCGGGTTCAGGCAACTCTTGTTGGATCAAGCGCACGCGGTGTTGTCCGCTGCTGTGTACGGTGGACAAGAGTTGCAGTCCGGAAAGCTTCATGGTCGGTTCTCCTCAAGGGTCATGTGGGCGTTGAAACGCAAGCGAGATGCACTGAAAACGGCCGCCAAGCTGGCGGTCAAGCAGCCCAACCACAAGGCCGCTTGCGCGCCGTTGTGGTCAAACCAAGCGAAACAACATGCGACCAAGGCTGCACCAATGGTCTGGCCGCTCAGGCGGGCCAAGGCGATCATGCCGCTGCCGCCACTGCTGCGTTCGGGCGGCGTGCTGGACATGATGGCTTTGAGGTTGGGTGACTGAAACAAGCCAAACCCCAATCCGCACCAAGCCATGCGCCAACTGATGTCCAGGGTGCTGGCATCTGGCTGCAGGCTGGCCAACAGACCCATGCCCACGCCTAGACCAAGCAGCCCCACAGAGCCCAAAACGGCTGGCCTGACGCGATCCGACCAGCGACCTGCCCAGGGGCCAGTCAAGGCCACCACCAAGGCCCAGGTGGAGAGCAACAAGCCTGACTCCACGGTGTCGCGATGCAGCGACTGTTCTAAAAAGAAAGGCAAGCCGACAAAGGCCAGACCTTGGGTCGCGAAGGAAGAGATCGACGTCAACACCGACAATGCGAAAGCGGGCAGGCGCAACAAGTCCGAGGGCCAAATGGGTTGCGCTTGGTGACGCTGGCGCTGGCGCACCCACAGCGCGCCCAAGGTGGCCAATGTCGCCAAGGCAGCAACCGTCGCCCACGCTTGTCCGCGCGTGGCCTGGGTCATGGCCAGCAAGGCTGCACCCAGCGTCACCGCCAACACGGCCGCCAAGGGCCCGTCAAACGCGGCGCTTCGATTCGACTCAGCACGGGGCAGGTGTCGCCTGCCCAGCACCCAGGCCCACCCACACAGCGGCACATTGATGGCAAACAGCCAAGGCCATGGGCCTAGGCTCAAGATCAAAGCCGCGAGGCTCGGGCCGGAGGTATAGCCGATACCCACCACGAAAGCGTTGAGTCCCACGCCTCGGCCCAGCATGCGCGCCGGATAGATTTGCCGCACCATCGCCAGGTTCATCGCCATGATGCCAGCGGCACCCAAGCCTTGCAGCGCGCGCGCCGCAGTCAAAGCTGCCAAACCGTTGACCAGCGCGCAGCACAGCGAAGACAGGCTGAACAGCGCAACACCAAACAGAAACACGCGTCGCGCGCCAAAACGTTGACCCAAAGCCGCCAGAGGCAGCAAGCTGGCGACGATCACCAGTTGGTAGGCATTGATGACCCAAATCGCCGCTTCGGGGCTGACCGCCAGGTCTTGGGCGATGCTGGGCAAGGCGGTGTTGGCAATCGCCG
>JALRFN010000431.1 GCA_023268425.1 Burkholderiaceae bacterium
TGATCTCGTCTTACCTGCCCGAGGTCATGGCCTTGTCCGACCGCATTTTGGTGGCCAGGCAGGGCAAAGTGGTCGAGGAGTTCTCGGCACTCAACGCCAGCGAAGAGGCCATCATGTACGCGGCCATTCACTGAACAGGTCCGGCGCGGTGGCTGCGAAAACGCCCCTGCGCTAACCTATCATGTCGCCACGCACCTGCGGTGCGGCTTCCCACCGACTTGTTCCTCAAGGCCCCGACATGACCAGCCCTTTGCTCGACCCACGCTTCAACCGCGTTTTTGGCACGTTTCCTTTGAAACAAGAGGCCTTGGCCCAAGCGCTGCAGTGCGCCATCGACACCGGCTACCGGGCGGTGGACACGGCGCAGATGTACAAAAACGAAGCCGACGTGGGCGAGGCACTGGCGCACTGCGGTGTGGCGCGTGACGACTTGTGCATCGTCACCAAAGTGCACCCGGACAACTTCGCGCCTGAGCGCTTCATGGCCTCGGTGGAGCAAAGCCTCAAAGACTTGCGGGTCAACCAAGTCGATGTGCTGTTGCTGCACTGGCCGCCCAAGGGCGAAGACGTCTTGCCTTCGCTCAAGTTGCTGGACGAGGCGGCCAAGGCTGGCTTGGCCAAACATGTGGGCGTGAGCAACTACACCAGCGCCATGATGCGCACGGCGCAGCAAACGCTGTCGGTGCCGGTGGCGACCAACCAAGTGGAGTTTCACCCCCTGCTGGACCAACGCAAACTGCTGGCCACCAGCGCCGAACTGGGCATCCCGCTGATGGCTTATTGCGCCGCCGCGCGCGGCAAGGTGTTGGACTACCCCTTGTTCGGCGACATCGCCCAACGTCACGGGAAAACCGCCATGCAAGTGGCGCTGCGCTGGATTTTGCAAACAGGCGTGGCGACCAACACCATGTCCACCAAGCCAGCCAACATAAGCGCCAACTTCCACATCGACGACTTCGTGTTGAGTGAGGCCGACATGCGGGCCATCACGGCCTTGAACGCCACGGGCTACCGCATCGTCAGTGACCAAATTTCGCCTTGGGCGCCGGTTTGGGATTGACGCGACGTTGATGCGCACACCCAGCAAAAAACCCACGCGGGCGCAAGCTCACGTGGGCTTCTTGGTGGCGTTTGCCGCCTGATCAGGCGGCGGCGAGCGCTTGCTCCAGGTCGGCCTTCAAGTCATCGATGTGCTCGATGCCGACGCACAAGCGCACGGTCTCTTCTTTGACGCCCGCTTTGGCCAGCTCGGCGGGGGACAACTGGCGGTGCGTGGTCGAGGCCGGGTGCGTGGCCAGCGACTTGGTGTCGCCGATGTTGACCAAGCGCGTGAACAACTGCAAAGCGTCCAAAAAGCGCTCGCCTGCGGCGCGACCGCCTTTGACGCCAAAAGTCATCAAGCCCGAGGCGCGGCCCTTCATCATGCGCTTGGCGACCTCGTGGTCGACGTGGCTGCTCAAGCCGGCATAGTCCACCCACTCCACTTTGGGGTGAGCCTGCAGGAACTGCGCCACGGCCAGCGTGTTGTCGCAAATGCGATCCATGCGCAGCGGCAAGGTCTCTAAGCCTTGCAAGATCAACCAGGCGTTCATGGGTGAAATGGCCGCACCCATGTTGCGCAGCGGCACGACGCGCGCACGGCCAATGAAGGCCGCCGGGCCCAGGGCCTCGGTGTAGACCACGCCGTGGTAGCTGACGTCCGGCTCATTCAAACGCTTGAAGCGCGCCTTGTGCTCGGCCCAAGGAAACTTGCCGGAATCCACAATGCAGCCGCCAATGCTGGTGCCGTGACCGCCGATGTACTTGGTCATGGAGTGCACAACGATATCGGCGCCATGCTCAATCGGGCGGCACAGGTAGGGGCTGGGCACGGTGTTGTCGACGATCAGCGGCACGCCAGCGGCATGGGCCACTGCAGCGATTGCCGCGATGTCGGTGACGTTGCCCAAGGGGTTGCCCACCGACTCCACGTAGACGGCCTTGGTCTTGTCGTCGATCAGGCCTGCAAAGCTCAACGGGTCACGTGCGTCGGCAAAGCGCACCTCAATGCCGTACTGCGGCAAGGTGTGGGCAAACAAGTTGTAGGTGCCGCCATACAAGGCGCTGGCCGACACGATGTTGTCACCGGCCTCAGCAATGGTTTGGATCGCATAGGTGATGGCCGCTTGGCCCGAGGCCACGGCCAAAGCGGCAATGCCCCCCTCCAGCGCTGCGACGCGCTGCTCCAACACATCTTGCGTGGGGTTCATGATGCGGGTGTAGATGTTGCCCGGCACCTTGAGGTCAAACAAATCGGCACCGTGCTGCGCGCTGTCAAACGCGTAGGCCACGGTTTGGTAAATTGGCACGGCCATGGACTTGGTCGTCGGGTCTGGGCTGTAGCCCGCGTGCACGGCTTGGGTTTCAAATTTCATGGCTGCTGTCTCCGCAAGTGGTCGTCAAAAACGCGCATGGTACTGGCAATGGACGGTTTCTGGCTGACAGGGGACATGGGCATGCGGTCACGCACCGCCGAGGGGAGCAGGCCGAGATCGAAGCCGTGTTGCGGCTTGGTGTAGACCCAACAAAAGAAAACCCACAACGGGTACCTGATGCCTGATGGTCCGGCCCCTAGGTCCAAAACGTCTTTGTGCGTAAGGCACTGATGCAACTGCAAACCTGTTGACCAGTCAAGCCCAACCGCGAACCGATGGCGATGCTCGGTCGGACGCCAGGTGAGGATGGCTTGCGGAATCAGACAAGAACGACGCACCGTGCCACACTCAAACCCATGTGCCGCGTGGCGTCGCGCTGATCAGCGCTCGGTTCGGCGATCAACACGCCCTGCAAAGTCGCCCTGGACGACCATTTTGAAGAAAGTCGATATGCCTCACACCGTCAAATTTCAACGCGTGCTGCGCGCGCCTGCCGAGCGGATTTACCGCGCCTTTCTGGAGCCCGACGCGATGGTCAAGTGGCTGCCACCACATGGCTTCACCGGCCATGTTCACGAGATGGACGCCCGCGTGGGCGGCGGCTACCGCATGAGCTTCACCAACTTGAGCAACGGTCAATCGCACAGCTTTGGTGGCCGTTTCACCGAACTGGTCAGTGGCAAACGCATTTGCCACACCGACGCCTTTGACGACCCGGGCTTACCCGGGGAGATGCGCACGACCATTGACTTGAACACCACCGCTGTAGGCACTGAAATATGCATCGAGCAAAGCGGCATCCCTGAGTCCATTCCGCCCGAGGCTTGCTGTCTGGGTTGGCAGGAGTCGTTGCAGTTGCTGGCTTTGCTGGTCGAGGCCGACGTTCCGGCTTGACCCATTGGCAGACTCAAGGCTGCGCAGGGCTCAGGCGGTATTCGTCTTCCATTTTGGCTGCCAACGCAAAGTCCAGTGCGCTCAAGCCGCCGGTGCTGTGGGTCGTCAACCCCACCTCCACGCGCGCGTAGACATTGCGCCACTCGGGGTGGTGGTCCAGTGCTTCGGCGTGTTCGGCCACACGCTGCATGAAGGCCATGGCGGCTTTGAAGTCCGCAAAGACAAAGGTCTTTTCGATGCGCGCCCCCGCCAAAACCCAAGGCTCCACCAAGCCCTGATTGAGCTCACGCAGTTGTTCAACCAGGTCTTGCGGGCGCATGCTTGGAGCCGTGGTTCGCCTGAGGTCTGGTCCTCAGAGGCTGGCGCACAGGGCCTGTGTCGCCGCCGCTTGGTTCATGGTGTAGAAGTGCAAGCTGGGCGCGCCACCGGCGACCAGGCGCGCGCACAGGTCGCTGACCACCTCGAGGCCAAAGGCCTTGATGGAGGCGGTGTCGTCGCCATAGGCCTGCAAGCGCAAGCGCACCCAACGGGGGATTTCCGCCCCGCAGGCGTCCGAAAAGCGCAGCAACTGTGACGAGCTGGTGATGGGCATGATGCCTGGCACGATGGGCATGTCCACCCCCAGCTTGCGCACGTCGTCGACAAAGCGGAAGTAAGCGTCGGCGTTGTAAAAATACTGGGTGATGGCCGAGTTGGCCCCGGCTTTGGCCTTGGTCGCAAAGGCCTTCAGGTCAGCCTCTGGCGATTTGGCTTGCGGGTGAATTTCCGGATAGGCCGCCACTTCGATGGCGAAATCGTCACCCGTCTCCGCGCGAATGAAGCCCACCAAATCGCTGGCGTAGTGAAACTCACCACCCGCGCCATAACCGCTGGGCAAGTCACCGCGCAAGGCCACCAAGCGCTTGACGCCCATGGCCTTCAGCGTGGTCAATTGTTCGCGCACCGAGTCTTTGGTCGCACCGATACACGAGAAATGAGAGGCTGCTGCAACACCTTCAGCGATGATCGCGCCCACGGTGGCGAAGGTGCCCTCTTGCGTCGAGCCACCCGCGCCATAGGTCACCGAACAAAACTCGGGTTGGAGTGCATAAAGCTGCTGACGCACCTGGCGCAGTTTTTCAGCGCCCTCGGGGGTCTTGGGTGGGAAAAATTCAAAGCTGACGGGTATGGCCATGCGGCACGCTCCAAGGGTTCGCAAGCCGCGAACCCGAATGAAAACGCGCCCCGCGACACGCGGGGCGGTGAACCTTCAACAAGGCATCAATAGCGATAGGCGTTGGGCTTGTAAGGGCCTTCCACTGCAACGCCAATGTATGCGGCCTGCTCAGGCGTCAGCTCGGTCAATTGCGCGTTGAGTGTGCTCAGCTGCAAGCGGGCGACCTTCTCGTCCAAATGCTTGGGCAGCACATAAACCTGGCCTTCGGCGTAAACGTCGGGCTTGGTGAACAACTCCACTTGAGCCAGCGTTTGGTTGGCAAACGAGCTGCTCATGACGTAGCTGGGGTGGCCGGTGGCACAGCCCAAGTTGACCAAGCGACCACGCGCCAACAAGATGATCTTGTGGCCATCG
>JALRFN010000008.1 GCA_023268425.1 Burkholderiaceae bacterium
GTGAAGGAGTTGGCCACCGCGATGATGGGCTTGTGGAAATCCTCATCGGTCATGCCCGTCGCGCGCCACAGCGCACGAGCCCCGGCCATGTTGCGGCCACCGGTGGAAGTCTTGGAACGGTATTGCGGCATCTCTCAAACACCTTTGATGGGTCAAAACGGCTGCGCACGACAGGGGCACGCAGGCAAATGCGCATCTTAAACTGCACGCGCCGCCACAACAGACGCCAGGGGACATGTTTCCCGCGTTGCCAGGCGCCGACGCTTGCTGAACGACGGTTCAGGTCAGCTTGTAGCCTGCACCGAATTTTTCACTGGAGCGCTGGCGAAACTGGGTCGGCGTCATGCCCTTGATCTTCAAAAAGTGACGATTGAAGTTGGCCACGTTGTTGAAGCCCACCCGGTCGCAAATGGTCGAGATGTACATCTGCGACTCTGCAAGCAGTCGACAGGCCTGGTTGATGCGCAGGCGCAGCACAAAGTCGACAAAAGTGTTGCCAGTGGCGCGCTTGAAGTGCTTGGAAAAGTACTTGGGACTCATGCCAAAACGTTGGGCCACCAATGCCAGCGAAATGTCATCCAAAGCGTTGTCTGCAACGTATTGAATGATCTCGGCGGCCTCCAGAGTATCGTCGTCTGCCGCCCCCTGAACGGGTGCCTCGGACAGCAGTCGGTAGTCGGCCGTTTCGGCCAACTCCGCCAAGTAAGCCAAGAAATGCGACACCCGCTTGAGCCCGGTCGATTGGCGAATGTCTTCAAACCGGCGCTCAGCCAAGTCCGCGATGCCAAAAAACTCAATCCCTAACCGGGCGCGTTCCAGCATTGGAAAAATGTCTTGTACGGCGTCCATGACTTTGGCCACCTCGCGCAAGGGCTCGTCATGAAACTGCAACACCTTGTGGATGTGTGCCGAGATTCCACCCGGCGGCAGATCGTCCACCAACCAGTTGTGCGGCACGCCTGGGCCAGTCAAGACCAAATGCCCTGGCTCGTAGTTGCCGATGTAGTCACCCACGTAGGCACGCCCGTGGGTGGCCACAATCAGGTGCAACTCGTACTCGGGGTGGTAGTGCCAGCGGTTCAAGATGGTGGGGAAACCATGCGACAAGCAGCGCACCAAGCCACAGGAAGATACCGGCTCGAAGCCTTGAAACAGGGTGCGCTCGCCTTCGTTTTCCAGCGCCGGGCCATAGGTGCGCCGACGCACACGAGCCTCGCTGGCTTTGGCCGCGATTGCTGGCGTGGCGTGGTGGCGCGTGACGGTGCTGGGGGTCACCTCGGGTCCTTGCGTGGCGGAAAAATCCATCTTATGTGACCGATCTGGCTTGTGCAATGCCCTCCCCACTCCAGCGTCACTCTCCCATGCGGCAAGCCTGTGCATAAGGGCGCAGCGCGTCCCTCACCTTGTCCAACAACAAATCTTTGACACGCAGACCGATCCGCCCTTGGCGATAGGCGGCATATTGCTGCGGCAAGTATTGGCTGATCAAGTTTTCGGACAGCTTGACTGCCTCTAAGTTGGTGATCAAGCGCTCGGTGGCTTGCGCGATCGCTGGCAACCCCCAGTAGTAACGCACACGGTCGCTGTAGCTGAACACCCGCAGCTGCGCCTGATGCGCAGCAGTGCCGTGGTAATAGCCCTGCCAATGGCTGGGGGCGCTGCACATGGCCGCCTCAACAGTTGCCCTCAACCGTGAGCATTCGGAAGGCTCCAACAACTCGCGCTCCACCAACTCCAGCGCATACAAAGCCTCGCGCAGTGCAAAGGTCAGCCCAGGCCCAACCTTGAGAATCGCAAACCCGTCATCCACCAAGCGCGCCAGCGCACCGGCACCTTGGTAATCCGTGGAGTGGGCCTCAAAAACGAGCTTGGACTGGTTTTGCTGAAAGCGAGCCAAAGCCTCGGCCTGTTCAGGGCGGTAATCGATGACGTGGGTGTGGTCAAACTCCACTCCAGGTTGAACCACCAGCGCAATCACGCGCGCCCAGGCATCGTGCAGGCCCAAAACCTCAAACGCCGCTTGGTGAGCAGCCAAGGTGTGCTCAACCGCTGCAACGGCGGTCACTTGGAGCTGCGTCAAGTCCTCGCTCGCTCCACCCGGCACGGGCACTTCAGTGCCAATCACATAAACCGCCGCACCCGGGGCCACCGCCTCAGCCGCTTGGCACAACCGAGCTGCTCGCTGTGCAATCGACTCGTCGGACAACACCGCAGCATCGTCGGCGCAACGCATGCTCGCATCCAGGTGCAGCTTTTGAAAACCCGCTTGGGCATAGGCTTGCAACAAGTCCACCGCATGACGCATGGCTTCATGGGCTGGCAAATGTCGCCATGGGTTGGGGCCCAGGTGATCGCCACCAAACACCAAACGATCGACCTCAAAGCCGACCTTTTCGGCGATGCCACGCACAAACAGCACAAAGTCTGCGGGCTGCATGCCCGTGTAGCCGCCCATCTGATTGACCTGATTGCAGGTTGCCTCAATCAGCAAAGCCGAGTCGTCAGCCTCGGCCTGCGCCATGGCCGCTTCGATCACCCAAGGGTGCGCAGAACAAACCGAGTAAATCCCTCGCTTGCGCCCCCGCACATCGGACTGAGTCAATGTCGTCAGCAAGCTGTTCACTGTGCACCCCCTGCCTGGGCTTGGACCAAGACCTCGCGCAACTGCGCGAGGCTGTGCGTCCCCTCCATGGGGCCACGCCGCGTCACTGCCATGGCACCCGCCGCGTTGGCATGAGCCAAGGCTTCACCAGCCGACATGCCCATGAAGCGACACGCCACAAAGGCACCGCCAAAACAATCGCCCGCCCCCGTGGGGTCCAGTTCGGTCACGGCCAGCGGGGCCACGTCCAAGCGCTGCTGTCGGTCCGCATAACTGGCGCCCTGCGCGCCACGTTTGATGACCACCGCCTGCACACCCAGATCCAACAGCTCGTCAATGGCTTGCGCCTCCGTCTCTGCGTCGACCAGCATCGTCAACTCGGGCCCACTGGGCAAAAAGACGTCGGCCCTCGTCAAGAAGTAGCGCAAGGCGTCGCGCATCGCGCTGGATCCCAACATCTCCTTGCGAATGTTGGGATCAAACGAGACGCTGCCGCCTTGGCGCTTGACCACATCCACGGCCTGCTTCATCGCCTCAACAATCGAGGCTGAAAACAGCGATGACCCCATGACATGAAAGTGCGCGCAATCCGCCAAGGCCTCGGGCGTCACGTGTGCCAGGGTCAAGCGCGCGCTCGCGCTGTTGGTGATGTTGAACACAAAGTCGCGGTTGCCATCGTGGCGATAGGTCACAAACGCACTGCCCGTGGTCGCATCGGGCAGAAAGTGGATCGACGACACGTCCACACCATCCGCCGCCAAGCGCTGGGCATTGAGGTGACCAAAATCATCTTCGCCCACACAACCAATCACACCCGCAGGCACACCCATTTTTGCCACTTGATCAATGAAGATCGCAGGTGCGCCGCTGGCGTAAGGGCCCAACAACACACCGGGTTGGCGAAACGATTGCCCCACGTCTTGCGCCATGATTTCGACCAAGATCTCGCCCATGGTCATGATTTTTGTTGCCATCGCGTGTCCTTTCGTGCGCACTCAGATCAGCTCATCCAATTGCCGCCGTCCACGTTGAGCGTTTGCGCGGTGATGTAGCGGGACTCGTCGCTGGCAAAAAACACCGCAGCGCCTTCCAAATCGGCGGGGTCGCCCATGCGCCCCAAGGGCACCGCCAAACCCACCTGGCGTTTCTTTTCCCCGATGGCCAAGCCTTCGTACTTGGCAAACAAGGCATCCACCTTGCCCCACATGGGGGTATCGATCACGCCAGGGGCAATGCCGTTGACGCGAATGTGGTGCGGCGCCATCGCCAAGGCAGCACTTTGGGTGTAGCTGATCACGGCGGCTTTGCTCGCGCAGTAATGCGCCACCAAGGCTTCGCCCCGACGTCCTGCCTGCGAGGCCATGTTGATGACCGAACCCGCAATGCCGTGCACCACCATTTGCTTGAGCACCGCCTGCATCACAAAAAACATGCCCCTGACATTCA
>JALRFN010000096.1 GCA_023268425.1 Burkholderiaceae bacterium
CATGCGCCCGGCGACTTGAGCCATGTGTACTTTGTCAGCGGCGGCTCTGAGGCGGTGGAGACCGCGCTGAAGATGGCGCGCCAGTATTTCGTGGAAATTGGGCAGCCCCAGCGCAAGCACTTCATTGCGCGCCAGCAAAGCTACCACGGCAACACCTTGGGTGCGCTGGCGGTTGGCGGCAACGTGTGGCGTCGCAAGCAGTTCGCGCCCTTGCTGATCGACGTCAGCCACGTGGCACCCTGCTATGCCTACCGCCACCAAGCCGCGGATGAGACGCCTGAGGCCTACGGCCAACGCCTGGTCAAAGAACTTGAGATCGAGATTGATCGCCTGGGCGGTGAGAACGTCATTGCGTTTGTCGCCGAAACCATTGGCGGCGCCACGGCGGGTGTGTTGACGCCAGTGCCAGGTTATTTCAAGGCGGTACGCGAGCTGTGCGATCGCCACGGCATTTTGTTGATATTGGATGAGGTCATGTGCGGCATGGGCCGCTCAGGTCGCTTGTTTGCATTTGAAGACGAGGGCGTCGTACCCGACATCGTCACCGTGGCCAAGGGCTTGGGCGGGGGCTACCAACCGATTGGCGCGACGCTGGCTCGACGCCACGTCGTCGAGGCCTTTGCCAACGGCAGCGGTCTGTTTCAGCATGGCCACACCTATTTGGGCCACGCCACGGCGTGTGCGGCGGCCTTGGCCGTGCAGCGCGTGATCCAGCGCGATGACCTGTTGAGCCAAGTGCGCGCCCGTGGCGCGTATCTCGAACAAAGCCTGCGGCGCGCATTCGCCGACCATGCCCATGTGGGTGACATCCGCGGCCGCGGATTGTTTTGGGGGGTTGAGCTGGTGCAGGACCGAGCGAGCAAAGCCGCTTTCGACCCCGATTTGAAGCTGCATGCACGCATCAAAGCCCAGGCCATGAAGCACGGTCTTTTGT
Source organism: Burkholderiaceae bacterium (assembly GCA_023268425.1). Classification (GTDB taxonomy): domain Bacteria; phylum Pseudomonadota; class Gammaproteobacteria; order Burkholderiales; family Burkholderiaceae_C; genus RS62. Next base: position 935 of record JALRFN010000096.1, read on the forward strand.
GTTATCCGGCGGGGGGTACTGTGGATGGGCGTGCCGGCGATCACGTGTTGTTGGCACCACCATTCATCAGCACTGAAGACGAGCTCGATGCCATCGTGGAGCGTCTGCATGCGGCGATCGCCAACGTGCTGCATGATGTCCTTGGTATTGCGTTGTAAGATTCGCGTAATTTAGAATTTCCCATTTTGTTTCACATCACTGAAGGAGACGACACATGAAACAAGTCCTGAAAACCAGTTTGAGCGCCTTGAGCCTGGCAGCCGCCATGGCGGTGCCCGCAGGCGTTGCGCAAGCCGCGCAACAGTTTGTGACCATCGGTACCGGTGGCGTCACGGGCGTGTATTACGCCGCAGGCGGCGCCATTTGCCGCTTGGTCAACAAAGACCGCTCGGCACACGGCATCCGCTGCTCGGTGGAATCCACCGGGGGCTCGGTGTTCAACATCAACACCATCCGCGCGGGCGAGTTGGACTTTGGTGTGGCCCAGTCCGACTGGCAGTACCACGCCGCCAAAGGCACGTCCAAGTTCGAAAAAGAGGGTGCCTTCAAAGAGTTGCGCGCGGTGTTCTCGGTTCACCCCGAGCCCTTCACTGTGGTGGCTCGCAAAGAGGTCGCGGCCAAGTCCTTCAACGACTTGTTGGGCAAGCGCTTCAACGTCGGTAACCCTGGCTCGGGCACCCGTGCTTCATTGGACGTCTTGTTGGGCGCCATGGGCAAATCGGTCAGCGATTTTTCGCTGGCCTCTGAGCTGAAGGCCGACGAGCACGGCGCCGCGTTGTGCGACAACAAGATCGACGGTTTCTACTACGGCGTGGGCCATCCTTCAGCCAACATCCAAGACCCCATCACCACTTGCGGTGCCCGATTGGTGCCTTTGACTGGCCCAGCCGTCGACAAGCTGGTGGCGGAGAACCCGTTCTACGCCAAAGTGGATATCCCTGGCGGCCTGTACGCGGGTCATGCCGAACCGACGCCCACTTACGGTGTGGTCGCCACCTTCGTCAGCTCCACCAAGACGCCTGACGACGTGGTCTACACGGTGGTCAAGTCGGTGTTCGAGAACTTCGACAGTTTCAAGAAGTTGCACCCCGCGTTTGCCAACCTGGAACCCAAGGACATGATCAAAAATGGTCTGTCTGCGCCTTTGCACCCCGGTGCGGTCAAGTACTACAAGGAAAAAGGCTGGATGTAATTCTGTCTTGACTTGAGCCCGCGGCGAGCCAGTCCATTTGTGACTGGCTCGTCGCATTTTGATGCCAGTTGTTGAACTGGCCACGGGTGCGAAAACAAACAAAAACAACCGGAGGAGGCCCGGGCGATTTGCCCGCGCAAACACATGCTGGAAGACGTCAAACAAACCGATGTGCAGCAGTTGCTGCAAGACAATGACCTGGGAGGGCGCCAACCTGGCCCCAAAATGAGCCAACTGATGGCGGCTGTGGCGCTGCTGTGGTCGGTGTTTCAGTTGTGGATCGCGTCCCCACTGCCTTTTGAGTGGGGCATCGGGGTGTTCAACAACACCGAGAGCCGGGCCATTCACCTGGCGTTTGCGGTGTTTTTGGCTTATTTGGCTTATCCCGCCAGCAAGCGCAGTCCGCGCGATCATGTGCCGTTGGTGGACATCGTCGCCGCCTTGGTCGCTGCGTTTTGTGCCTCTTATCTGTTCACCTTTTACGGCGATTTGGCGACGCGTCCCGGACAGCCCATCACGCAAGATTTGGTGGTTGGGGTGATCGGCGGCGTGCTGCTCTTGGAGGCCACGCGCCGTGTTTTGGGCCTGCCCATGGTGATCGTGGCCAGCGTGTTTTTGTTCTATACCTTTGCGGGCCCCTACATGCCCGACATGATCGCCCACCGGGGTGCTTCGCTGTCGCGGGCCGTCAGCCACCAGTGGTTGACCACCGAGGGCGTGTTTGGTGTGGCCTTGGGCGTGTCCAGCGGCTTCATCTTTCTGTTTGTCTTGTTCGGCTCCTTGCTGGATCGCGCCGGGGCGGGCAACTATTTCATCAAATCGGCCTTCGCGCTGTTGGGCCACATGCGCGGTGGACCCGCCAAAGCGGCCGTGGTGTCGTCAGCGGCTACGGGCATCATCTCTGGCTCGTCGATTGCCAACGTGGTGACCACCGGGACCTTCACGATTCCGCTGATGAAACGCGTGGGCTACCGGCCCGATCAAGCCGGAGCGGTCGAGGTGTCCAGTTCGGTCAATGGACAGATCATGCCGCCGGTGATGGGCGCGGCGGCGTTTTTGATGGTCGAGTACGTGGGCATTCCCTACACCGACGTGATTCGCCATGCCTTTTTGCCTGCGTTGATTTCCTACATCGCCTTGTTGTACATCGTGCACTTGGAGGCGCTGAAAGCGGGCATGAAAGGCTTGCCGCGCCGCAGCCAGGCCTCTTGGCACCAACGTGCGCTGAGCACGGGCTTGACCTTGGCGGGCTTTGTGGTCTTGGCGGGTGTGGTGACGTGGGTCATCAACGCGCTCAAGGCCATGATGGGTGGCGACGCGCTGTGGCCCATTGGTCTGGGCATCGTTGCCAGCTACGTCGGCTTGGTCTGGTTCGCTTCGCGACAGCCCGAACTGGAGTTGGACGACCCCAACGCCGAGGTGTTTGAGCTGCCCGAAACCGCGCCCACGCTCAAATCTGGCTTGCATTACCTGCTGCCGGTCGTGGTCTTGATTTGGTGCCTGATGGTGGAGCAGATGTCGCCCGGCTTGTCCGCCTTTTGGGCGACCCTGTTCATGATGGCCATCATGGTGACGCAAAAGCCATTGTTTGCCTGGTTCCGCGCCAACCGGGGTGTGGGCGAGGCGGCGCGCGAGGGTTTGCTGGATTTGAAAGAGGGCATGATCGCGGGCGCACGCAACATGATTGGCATCGGGGTGGCCACTGCCGCTGCAGGCATCATCGTGGGTACGGTGTCGCTGACTGGCGTGGGTTTGGTCATGACCGAGTTGGTCGAGTTGCTCTCGGGTGGTAACTTGATGTTGATGCTGCTGCTGGTGGCCTTCATCAGCTTGATCTTGGGCATGGGCTTGCCGACCACGGCCAATTACATCGTCGTCTCCACGCTGATGGCGCCCGTGGTCGTGGAACTGGGTGCACAAAGTGGCTTGATCGTGCCTTTGATCGCCGTGCACTTGTTCGTGTTTTATTTCGGGCTGATGTGACCCCGCCGGTGGGCTTGGCCTCATTTGCGGCGGCAGCGATTGCGCGCACCGATCCGCTCAAAACGGGGGTGACCGCATTCATCTACAGCATGCGCACCGCCATCTTGCCGTTCTTGTTCATCTTCAACACCCAACTGCTTTTGATGGGCATCGACAGCGTGTGGCACCTGGCTTTGACCGTCAGCAGCGCCGTGCTGGCGATGTTGGTGTTTGCCGCCGCGACCCAGGGTTACTTCTTGGTGAAGTCGCGGCTGTGGGAAAGCGCGGCCTTGCTCTTGGTGACTTTCAGCCTGTTCCGTCCCGGTTTTTGGTGGGATATGGTCTACCCGCCCTATGAAGAACTCAACGGGCCCGCGCTGGCCCAAGCCGTCAAAGACGCACCTGCCAACACCAGCTTGCGGTTTTGGGTTGAGGGTTTGAGCCTGGACGGCAATGAAGTCAAAAAGGGCGTACTGGTGCCTTTGGGCGAACCCGGGGACGTGCGCACGCGCCTGGGTCACTCGGGCATGACCGTGATGCCTCAAGGACAGCAATGGTCGGTGATGCAAGTTAAATTCGGCAGCACCGCAGAGAAGCTGGGCCTCGAACAAGGCTTTGCCATCACTGCCGTTGAAGTCGAATCACACCGACCGGACAAGGAGTGGGTATTCATTCCCGCTTTGTTGCTGTTGGCCTTGGTGGTCATCAGCCAGCGCCGTCGCTCATCCCACACAAAGTAAAGCCCCATGCGCATCGCACTCATCCACGCCTTGGCCCACTCGGTCGACCCCATCAACACCGTCATGCAAGCCCAGTGGCCCGAGGCCACGCGCATGAACTTGCTCGACGACAGCTTGTCCGCCGATTTGGCCAGTGGCGGGCGCGGGTTGGACGCGGCCATGCACCAGCGCTTTTTGGATCTCGCGGACTACGCCGTAGGCACAGGGGCTGACGGCATCTTGTTCACCTGCTCGGCCTTTGGCCCGTGCATCGACGCGGTCAAAGCCAAGCACCCCAACATGCCCGTGCTCAAACCCAACGAAGCCATGATCGCGGAGGCGCAAAAACTCGGTGGTCCAGTGGGCTTGATCGCGTCGTTCGCCAGCACGCTCAAAACCATGCCCGACGAGTTCGATGCGCGCACCCGCTTGGACACCCAACTGGTCGAAGCGGCGCTGAGCGCCTTGAACCAAGGGCAGGGTGAACGCCACGACGCTTTGGTGCTGGACGCCGCCCAGCAGTTGATCGCGCGCGGCGCCGAGGTCATCGCGCTGGCGCAGTTCTCGATGGCCAGGGCCGCGACCTTGTTGCGCCAAGAACTGACAGTCCCGGTGCTGACCACCCCGGATAGTGCGGTGGCCGCCTTGAAATTGGCCTTGGCTTGACGGCCCATCGCCCCGCATGCGGGGTGATGGCGTTTATTGCGCTTGTGCCTTGAGGTCTTGGTAAGCGGCGTACAAGGCTTTGTAGACCGGACCGGGTTGGCCATTGCCCACTGGCTGGCTGTCCAAGGTGGTGATGGCCAAGACTTCTTTGGTCGCTGACGTGATCAAGAGCTCGTCTGCGTTTCGAACTTCTTCGCGGCTCAAGCTGCGCAACTCGTAACCCAACCCCAGGTCGCGACACAGGGTTTCGAGCACACCAAATCGAATGCCTTCCAGCACCAGGTTGTTTTTCGGTGGGCCCATGACCACACCGTTTTTCACCACCCAGATGTTGCTGGCAGCGGCTTCTGAGAGCACGCCGTCGCGGAACATCACGGTTTCCATGGCGCCCGCATCCACGCTGATTTGGCGAGCCATCACAGCGCCCAAGAGGCTGGTGGACTTGATGTGCGCTTTTTGCCAGCGGAAGTCGTCCGCGGTGACACAGGCAATGCCTTGCGTGCGTTGCGTTTCGCTGGGTTGGGCCATGGCTTGCACCATCATGAACACGGTCGGGGTCAGGCCGGGGAGCATGGCGTGTTCGCGCATCGCCACCCCGCGCGTGATTTGCAAGTAGATCAGGTGGGCGTTCGCCTGAGGCGCGTCGGCGTGTTGCAGCAGGCGGTTTGCGATGTCACGCCACTCGGCGCGGCTGTGCGGGTTGGGGATGCGGCACTCAGCCAGGGAGCGCTCCATGCGCTCCATGTGTTCGTCGAAACGAAACACCCGACCGCCGTAGACGCTCAAGACCTCATAAATGCCGTCGCCAAAGATGAAGCCTCGGTCCATGACGCTGACTTGCGCTTGGTTGATGGGCAAGATCTGGCCGTTGAGGTAGCAAGGGGTAGCGGGCAGGGCGGGTGTACTCATGGCTTTTCCAATGGGGTGTGACAGCAAAGGTGCGGTTTATCGTTTTTCAAATTGGCCGGCGCCAAACAACAAGTGGCGGGCCTTGTCATCGGTGAGGTCTTTGCGCAAGTCGGTCAACACTTGGACGCCGCGCTGCACAGCGGGGCGCGCATCGATGCGGTCAAACCAGTCTTTGAGCGCGGGGTAGTCGGCCCAGTCGATGCCTTGGCGCTCCCAAGAGCGCAGCCAAGGAAACGTGGCGATGTCGGCGATGGTGTACTGCTTGCCCGCGAGGTAGGCACCGGTGGTTTCAATTTGCTTGTTCAACACGCCGTAGATGCGCTTGGCTTCGTTGGTGTAGCGGTTGATGGCGTATTCGATTTTTTCTGGGGCATAGCCACGGAAGTGGTGGGCTTGACCCAACATCGGGCCCACGCCGCCCATTTGGAACATCAGCCACTGCAGCGTTTCAAACTTTGCTGCGTCTGATTTGGGCAAAAACTTGCCAAACTTGCTCGCCAAGTAGACCAAGATGGCTCCCGACTCGAACAGGTGGAAGGGCTTGCCATTGGGGCCTTTGGGGTCAGAGATGGCTGGAATTTTGTTGTTGGGGCTGATGCGCA
>JALRFN010000199.1 GCA_023268425.1 Burkholderiaceae bacterium
GGTAATCGGGCAGGCCTTGGTGACGACGAAATTCACGCCTTTGACGGTGATTTTGCGTGGGTGCAAGACGAAGCTGACTTGATCTTACAAATGCTGCGCGCGTTCGCGGGCAAAGCCCGTTGGTACTGGGGGCTGGCTTGAACTCGGCCGCCCAAAGCTGCCGCCGCCGACCAACCCCAGCGCGGGTTGAACAACACCCCCCTCGCCAAGGCGATCAAATCCACTTGGCCTTGCGTCAAAGCGGCTTCAGCCTGATCAGGCTCGGTGACCAAACCCACGCCAATGGTGGTCAACCCGGTCGCTGCCTTGACCTGCTGCGCAAACGGCAGTTGAAAGCCGGGGGCAACGGGGATTTTTTGCAAAGGCGACACGCCCGCCGTCGAAATGTGAACAAACGAGGCACCCGCTTCGCGCAGCCATTGGCTCAGGCGCACCGTGTCTTCTGGCCCCCAACCACCCTCGACCCAGTCGGTGGCCGACAAGCGCACGCCCACTGGGCCTTTGAATACGGCCGAGACATCTGCGAAGAGCTCGCGCACCAAGCGCGTGCGCCCTTGCCAGTCTCCGCCGTAGTCGTCATCGCGCTGGTTAGCCAGCGGCGACAGGAACTGATGCAGCAAATAGCCATGGGCACCGTGCAACTCAATCGCATCGATGCCAGCCTGCGCTGCACGCTGGGCCGCATCTTGGAAGGCTTGGCGCAAGTCGTCGATCTCGCCCAGACTCATGGCTTGGGGCGCTTGTTCGTGCGGTGCATGCGGCAGCGCCGAGGGGGCTTGGCAAACCCAGCCACCATCATCCAGCGCGATTTGACCACCGCCACGCCAAGGCGCCTCGCTGCTGCCTTTGCGTCCGGCGTGGGCCAGTTGGATGCAAACCGGAGTCGCAGGTGCCAAGCGACGGGCGCGCTGGAGGTGCTCGCCCAGGGCGTCGCCTCGCTGCTGATCCCAAATCCCCAGGCATCCGGGCGTGATGCGCCCAAGCGCGCTGACCGCTGTCGCTTCGATGATGAACATGCCGGCTCCGGCGTTCAACATGTTGGTCCAGTGCGTGAGGTGCCAGTCGTTGGCCAAACCTTCGTCAGCCGAGTATTGGCACATGGGCGCAATCACCCAGCGATTGGGCAAAGTCAATTCACCGTTTGCTGCAGACAGGGTGTAAGGCGAGAACAACTGGCTCATGGCAACCTCAAGCAAGATCAGAAAGGGGCGGATGTTAATGCCCGGTGTTCAGCCCATTTGACGTCTGTGCGACGGCCCCCATCGGCGCACGCTTGCAAGATACGCGCTGCGCTGGCCAATCGGCCTCACCCCCAACAGGAGACCCCATGCTCGACCCACAAGCCCAAGCCGTGCTGCAACTGATGGCAGACAAGCAAATTCCGCCCGTGCACACCCTGAGCCCCCAAGCCGCACGTGAGGCCTACGTGCAACGCCGCTATGCCACTCAAAACACGCCCGCTGAACTGGCCCAGGTCACTGACACGACGTTTGCTGGGCCTGCAGGTGATGTTCCGGTGCGCATTTACCGACCCACGGACGTCGCGGCGAGCAACGCCCCTGCGCTGGTCTATTTCCACGGCGGTGGGTGGGTGATTGGTGATTTGGACACCCACGATTCGCTGTGCCGCGATCTGGCGCGCCTGACTCCTTGCGTGGTCATTTCTGTGGACTACCGCCTGGCTCCAGAGGCCCCTTTTCCGGCTGCGGTCGACGATTGCATCGCGGCTTTCCAATGGGTCCACGCGCAGGCACAGGCATTGGGCATTGACCCCAAGCGCATCGCCGTTGGTGGCGACAGCGCAGGGGGGCAACTGTCCGCAGTCGTGTGTCTGAGCCAGCGCGACGCCTCCGCCCCCATGCCGGCATATCAACTGCTGATCTACCCCGCCACTGACATGCGTTGCGTGTCTGACAGCCATGTGCGCAACGGAGAGGGCTACCTGCTGACGGCCGAAACCATCCGCTACTTCCGCGGCCATTACAGCCCTGAGCCCAACCAGTGGGAAGACTGGCGCACGTCGCCGTTGTTGCACCCCAACCTGCATCATTTGCCACCGGCACTGGTGCTCACCGCCGGTTACGACCCCCTGCGCGACGAGGGCCGGCAGTTCGCGGACGCGCTATCCGCCGCAGGCAATGTGTGTGAATACGTGTGTTTTGAGCGCCAAATCCATGGTTTTGCCCCCATGACCAAGGTACTGCGCGAAGCCAACACGGCGCTGGCCCTGTGCGCACGAGCCTTGCGCACAGCGCTTCAAGCTTGAACAGCCACGCCCGAAGCCGCTGAATCGCTGGCTGCTCTGAGCGCGGCTTCGCGGCCGCGCTGCATGTTCAGCGGCAACAACGCCAGCAAGGCCACAACAAACAAGGCCATGGTGCTCAAAATCGAACTGCGGTGGTCGCCTTGGGTGACCCAATTCACCAGGCCATAGAGCATGGGGCCGATGATGCTGGCCAAGCGCGTGGCCACGCCCCACAGACCATAAAACTCGGCCAAGCGCTGTGGGGGTGCCAACAGTCCCGCCATCGCTCGGCCAGCGGATTGGCTGGTGCCCATGCAGACACCAGCAATCGCAGCGGCCACCCAGAACTCGCCCTTGGTCTCTGAAGTCGCAGCCAACCAACAGGTCAGCGCCCACCCCACCAAGGTCACACCCAAAGCCAGCTTGTGGCCCACCCGGTCTTGCCAGTAACCAAACAGCAAAGCCCCCACCATGGCTGCACCATTCAGAGCAAAAATCAAAAACATGGTCTCTTGGGTCTTGAACCCAATCACCTGCTCGGCATAAACCGCTGACAAAGCAACCGCTACCGCCACCCCGCCTTGGTAGCAAACCGCGCACAGCTGCAACCACATGAAGTCGCGGTATTCACGCGCATGCTGCCAGGTGTGGCGCAAGCGCAGCAACGAGGCCTGAAAACCATCGCGCTGCATGGCCAGCGGATCTGGCTTGGCGTGCTCGCGCAACAGCGCAAAAGTCACCAGGGCCGCTGCGCCGTACATGGCCGCCGTGATCAACATGGTCACAGGAACAAAAGCCGAGGCGGGCTCTCCTTGGGCCTGCGCGCTCAACACCCAAGCCAAACACAGGCCCAGAGTCAACATGCCTCCGGCATAACCCAAGCCCCAACCCCAGCCGCTGACTTTGCCCATGGCCTCTGGCTTGGCCAACTCGGGCAAAAAGGCATAGGACGTTGATTCACCCCATGAATAAGCGACGTTGGATACGATGATCAACGCCACGCCCAGGGCCACATCGCCAGGCTGCACCAGGGCCAAACCCGCTGTGGCCAACACACACAACACCGTCACCATGGCCAACAAGCGTTTTTTAGCGGCATAGGCATCGGCCCACGCCCCCATGGATGGAGCAGTCAACAAGGTGATCAGGTAGGACACGCTCAGCGTCGTGGTCCAGGCCAGCGTGGCCCAATCGGCTCCCCCAGCCACAGCACCAACAAAATAGGCTGAAAACACGGCGGTCAGCACCACCGTGGTGTAACCCGAGTTGGCGAAGTCGTACATCGCCCAACCCAAGACCTCGCGGCGACGCACGCCGGGATTGAGTGAGCGGTGTTCAGTGGAGAGCAGGTTGTCGGCGTTCATGTGGGCGCATGCTACGCACTTTTTGTGACCCAGTCGTCACACACGAACAGCTGGGCGGCATCGTGGCTCAATGCAAATGACGCGGTTTGCGCCCACCGCTGTGGCCGCCGCCACCGAACCCGCGCGAGGGGCCACCCCACTGCGTCGCGTCCACCAAGGCCTTGTAACGCTGTTCAAACAACTGATCGACAGCCGCGACCACGCCACCCAACTCTGAGGCATCGAAGTGTCGCTCCATCATGTGCACCAAATCGTTGACCATCATGTCGCGCTGCACCTGCAAAATAGCCGCCGGGGATGGGCCCACGAAACACATCAAAAAATCGTCGCGTGCTTCGACGCCGTCGCGGCCACCTTCTTCGTCGTACTCGGTGTCATAGAAAGTGACCTCCATGGCCGCACCGCTGGCCGCCAGCTCATTGAGGCCCATGCAGGTGTCTTCCACCGCTTGGCGAAAGTCTTCGTCACCCGAGACGGTCCAGCACAGGGACAACACGTGGCGCTGTTCGTCCCACTGGATGCCGGGCTCTTCTTCGTAAGCGCTGCCCATCGCAGCGCCCAAATTGGACTCGCCCGCATATTGCCACAGGGGTTTGAGCGCCTCTTCCAGCTGCTCGTACTTCACGTCATTGCGCAGCGGCACTTCGCCGTGCACGTGGATGTCTAAGGGTTGATGCGACATGCTGAATTGGCCATTTCCCTGCGTTGATTCACGCCCACATGTTACCTGCTTTGCTGGCCTGTCAGCCCCAGGAAAACCCATGGGCAGACACACACCGCACGGCCCTTCGACGTCAACACGCGCTAAGCACGGCCTTGATGTGTCGGGCCGAAACGCGGTGGGCAAACCCAGGCCCCAGGGCAACGCCAACCAAGCCACCTCGCGCCAAGGCTCATCAGAAAACTGGTGGGGATTGTTGGAGGCGCGACCCAGAGTCGAACTGGGCTAAACGGATTTGCAATCCGCTGCATAACCGCTTTGCTATCGCGCCTCAAT
>JALRFN010000395.1 GCA_023268425.1 Burkholderiaceae bacterium
ACACTGTGCCGTAGTTGTTTTTGGGCAAGCCGTCGACCCGCACATAGCGCTTGGGGCGTTTGAAACGAGCAATGTGTTGCAGGCAATGGGCGTCCATGTCGGCCTCACTCACGCCCTCAGCCGCCACCACAAAAGCCACCACGTTTTCCCCCCACTCGGCGTCGGGCTCGCCCACCACGGCGACTTCTTCCACGCCGCCCAAGGTCAGCAACACCTCTTCGATCTCACGCGGGTAGATGTTGGTGCCGCCGCTGATGATCATGTCTTTGCTGCGGTCTTTGAGCGTGACGAAACCGTCGGCGTCCAAGCTGCCCATGTCGCCGGTGAACAGCCAGCCGTCTTGGATGGCCTTGGCGGTGGCCTCGGGGTTTTGCCAATAACCAGCCATCACGCTGTCGCCTTGCACCACCAATTCACCGACCTCGCCCAAGGGCAGGTCATGCCCGTCGCGGTCGGTGATGCGCACGCGCACCGGTGTTTGCGCCACACCGATCGAGGCCACGCGTTGGGCGTAGCGCGGATGCCCCACGTCCGCCAGCAGCGCGCGGCTGAGCACGGTACCGACCATGGGCGTTTCGCCCTGACCATAAATCTGCACAAAGCGCGGCCCCATGACCCGCAAGGCGCGTTGGATGTCGGCCGCGTACATGGGCGCGCCGCCATAGACGATGGTCTTGAACGATTGCGCGCAGTCGCCCGGCCCCAGGCCCGAGCGCTCGGCATGGTCGACCAAGCGCTTGACGATGGTGGGTGCAGCGAAGGTCGACAAAGGCCCCAGCGCACGGCCCAGTGCGAACAACTCGGCCGGGTCCATGCCGCCAGAGCGCGGCACCACATGGCGGGCCCCCGCCAACACATGGGGCACGGCGTAAATGCCATTGCCGTGCGACATGGGCGCGGCGTAGACGATGTGGTCTTGCGGCGTGATGGCGTCCACATCGACGAAATAGCCCAGCGCCATGGTCATGAGGTTGCGGTGCATTTGCATCACGCCCTTTGGCCGTCCGGTGGTGCCGCTGGTGTAGAACAACCACGACAAGTCGGTCGGCTTCAAGGGGTGGGGCGCGGGCTGGGCGCCGCTCAGCGGTGCCAACCAATCATGGGCCTCGGCGGACTCAACGTCGACTTGCACGCGCACCCCGGTCAAAGGCTGATCACAGACGTCGCCGCTCACGAACACCGCCGCGGCTTCGGCGTTGTCCAGAATCCACTGGGCTTCTTGGACGTGCAGCTTGGCGTTGATCGGCACCACCACCACACCGGCCCACCACGCGCCCCACATCAACCACAGGTAGCTGGGGTGGTTGCGCATGAACAGCGCCACGCGATCACCCGGCTCAATGCCCGAGGCGCGCAAGCGCTGGGCGATGCCGGCGGCGCGTTGGGCCCAGTCGCCATAGGTCGACAGCAAGTCCTCGCCGTGAAAGATGGCGGGCCGATCGGGGTCGTTGAGGGCGTGGCGCAGCAAAGCTTGCACTGGCGTCATGGGGCAGTCTCCGGGGAATCGCGGTTGCGACGCCAGCATGCCAGAATGTGCCGCGCCAGTTGGCTGCCCCCGCGACAAACCATTGCCCCACGACCATGTCTCTTGCCCAACGTTTGCTCAGCCCCGTGATCGACCTCGGCCGCGATTTGCGCTGGTCATATTTGCCGCCACTGATGGTGTATTTGGCCGCTGGCATCCAGGGCTTGACGGGCATTGTGGGGACGTTTTTCGTCAAAGAGCACTTGGGGCTGTCGGCGGAATTTTTAGCCGCTTTGGGCTTTTGGGTTGGCATCCCTTGGGCTTTGAAAATGCCCATTGGCCATTTGGTCGATGTGTTTTGGCGCTTCAAATCGGGCTTCATCATCTTGGGCGCCAGTTTGATCGCCGCCAGTCTGTTGATCATGGCGGCGCTGATCGGCGACCCCGAGGCCATGGCCCAGCGCTGGCCCATCAACGCTTGGTTTGTGCTGGCCACCTTGCTCAGCCCGATCGGTTATGTCTTGCAAGACGCCACGGCCGACGCGATGACGGTGGAGGCCGTGCCGCATGTGCGTGAAGACGGCAGTGCCGTGTCCGAGGCCGAACTCAAAGCCATGCACACGACCATGCAAACCCTGGGCCGTGTGGCCATCATCGGCGGCACGGTCTTGGTGGCCCTGGTCAACCTGTGGGTGTTTGTCGATGCCGCGTCCTTGAGCGAGGCGGAGAAAACCGCCACCTACCAGCGCGTCTACTTGATGGCCTTGGCCATCCCCTTGTTGTCCGTCGTGGGTCTGGCGGTGGCGCGGGCCATGCGCGCTCATGCCGTGCGCACGCACATGCAGCGCGGCCTGAGTCGCCCCCAGGCACTGGCCTTGGTGCGGCCTGAGAGCGACGGCACGGCGCCCAACACACCGCTGCTGCTGGGCAGCTTGGTGTTCGTGGCCTTCACGGTGGGCATGGGCTTGTCCGATTGGACCTACAACCAAGAGCTGATTTTTGTGGGCTCCATGGCCATCATCGGCGTCCTGATGACGCGGCTGGTGCGCGAGCTCAGCCCCGAGGCAAGGCGCACGCTGGTCGGCACGGCCTTGGTGATTTTCATGTTTCGCGCCACGCCCAGCGCGGGGCCGGGCGTGTCGTGGTGGACGATTGATGAACTGGGCTTTGACCCACAGTTCTTCTCGGTCTTGTCGCTGATTGGCAGCACGCTGACGCTGGCGGGCATGTTCATTTTTCGCCGCTTCATGGCCGAGCGCTCGATCTTTTATGTGGTCGGCTTTTTGACCGCCGTGGGCTTTGTGCTGAGCCTGCCCACGCTGGGCATGAGCATGGGGCTGCACGAGTGGACGGCGGCCCACACCGGCGGCGTGGTCGACGCCCGCTTCATCGCGTTGGTGGACACCGCTTTGGAGTCACCCCTGGGGCAAATCAGCATGATCCCCATGCTGGCCTGGATCGCCAACTCCGCCCCCAGCCACCTCAAGGCCACTTACTTCGCCGTGATGGCCAGCTTCACCAACCTGGCCTTATCGGCCGCGCAGTTGGGCACCAAGTACTTGAACCAAATCTTCACCATCACGCGCGAGGTCAAGGACCGCACCAGCGGCCAAATCACCGTGCCGGCCAATTACGACGAGCTCACCCCGCTGCTGTTGAGCGCCATGTTGATCGGCCTGCTGTTGCCGTTGGGCGCGATCGCGCTGGCGCGCTGGCGACGCTGGTCGGGCGCTTGATGACACACGTCAAAGTCAACCGAAACCCGAATGCGCGACAATCAGCCGCGCAATATTTCCCTGTTTTTAAGGAGTCCACATGAGCATTCAAACCGTCGGCATCGTGGGTGCAGGCACCATGGGCAACGGCATCGCCCAGGCCTGTGCGGTCAAAGGCATTCAAGTCGTCATGGTCGACATCAGCGAAGCCGCTGTTGACAAAGGCATCGCCACCATCGGCAAGAGCCTAGATCGCTTGGTCGCCAAAGACAAAATCAGCGAGGCCGATAAAGCCAATGCACTGGCCTGCGTCAAAGGCAGCACCAACTACGAGGACTTGAAAGCCACGGATCTGGTCATCGAAGCGGCGACAGAAAACGAAGGCCTGAAATTCAAAATCTTGAAGCAACTGGACGAGATGCTGGGCGAAGACGTCATCATCGCGACCAACACCAGCTCGATCTCCATCACCAAGCTGGCCGCTGCCACAGGACGCCCTTTAGTGGGGCAGGGGCTTTATCTTTCACAGAACGGTTGTCCTACTCGGTTTATGTCTCACGCAAGAGTTCAAACGCTATCGCCCACATTGTCAAGCCAATCAAAATATCTAAAGCCTGCCAAGCCTTTGGAT
>JALRFN010000312.1 GCA_023268425.1 Burkholderiaceae bacterium
CATGGCCTGGGCACGACATTGCCTGCATGTCGTGCTTTTTTGCGTTCTCACCCCCAAGTCAAGCTGGTCTTGGTGGGTTTGCCCGGTGCCTGGGCCGAAGCGGCCGATTTGCTGACAGATGGACGTGTGTCCACCGTCGACGCAGGAAGCGTGGTGGCGATGGATGACCCGGTTGAGGTCGCCTTGCGCCGTAAAAAAGACTCGTCCATGCGCCGCTCGATTGAGCTGGTGCGCGATGGCCAAGCCGACGCGGTGGTGTCTTCTGGCAACACCGGCGCTTTGATGGCGATCGCCCGTTACGTGCTCAAGACGCTAGACGGCATCGACCGCCCCGCCATTGCTTCGCAAATGCCCAGCCGCAATGGTGGAGCGACCACCATGTTGGACTTGGGTGCCAACGTGGAATGCACGCCCGAGCATTTGCTGCAGTTTGCGGTCATGGGCTCAGCCTTGGTGGCCGCAACCAGTGACCGCGCGCGGCCTACCGTGGGTTTGCTCAATGTTGGTGAAGAGGTCATCAAAGGCGGTGAAAACATCAAGCGCGCTGGCGAGCTCTTGCGCCAAGCGGGCCAACGCGGTGAGATCAATTTCATCGGCAACGTTGAAGGCAACGACATTTTCAAAGGCACCAGCGACATCGTGGTGTGCGACGGTTTTGTGGGCAATGTGACCCTCAAGGCCAGTGAAGGCTTGGCGGCCATGCTCTCTGAAATGATCAAGCAAGAGTTTTCTCGCAATGTCTGGGCCAAGTTGATCGCTGTGGTGAGTTTGCCCGTGCTCAAGCGCTTCAAGGAGCGCATTGATCACCGCCGCTACAACGGCGCGGCCTTGCTCGGTTTGCGCGGCTTGGTTTTCAAGAGCCATGGCGGCGCCGACGCTTATGCGTTCGAGTGCGCCATGGTCAAGGCTTATGATGCAGCCCAACATCGTTTGTTGGATCGGGTTCAAGCCCAGACCGCACACGCCGCCCACTGGCTGTCGGCGACGGCAGAAACTGCGTCGTCTTGAGCCCCTCTGATTCAAGGCATGAAAGTTTACGCACGCATCACCGGTACGGGTAGCTACCTTCCTGAGCAGCGCCTGACGAACCAAGACATGGTTGAGCGTCTGGCCGCTCGGAACATTGAAACCAGCGACGACTGGATTGTGGAGCGCACTGGCATTCGTTCGCGCCACTTTGCACACCCAGATAGCAGTTCGAGTGACTTGGCGTTTCAAGCTTGCCGTCGCGCTTTGGCCGCAGCTGGACGCAAAGCGGCAGATGTCGATTTGATTGTGGTGGCGACATCCACGCCGGACATGGTGTTCCCATCGACCGCGAGCATTTTGCAGCACAAGCTCACGTTGGCCGCCTTGGCCGATGGCGAGGAACGAGGGGCGGCTGGTTGCCCAGCCTTTGATGTTCAAGCGGTCTGTACCGGCTTCATTTACGCGCTGACCGTGGCTGATGCCATGATCAAAACGGGCGCGGCGCGCTGTGCCTTGGTGGTCGGCGCAGAAGTGTTCTCGCGCATTTTGGACTTCAACGACCGCACCACGTGCGTGCTGTTTGGTGACGGTGCGGGGGCGGTCGTGCTCGAAGCGACCGAACACGAGGGTCATGGCAGTGGGATTTTGGCGGCGGAGATCCACGCGGATGGCAAGCACCGCGAGATTTTGTGCACGCCAGGAACCGTCAGTGGTGGCCAAGTTTTGGGTGACCCGACCCTCAAGATGGACGGCCCTGCTGTGTTCAAGCTGGCCGTGGGTTTGTTGGATGCCGCAGCGCGCGGTGCTGTTGAAAAAGCCGGCTTGACGCTGGACGATGTGGATTGGCTGGTGCCACACCAAGCCAACATCCGCATCATGCAAAGCACGGCCAAAAAGCTCAAACTCACGGACGATCGGGTGATCGTCACCGTGCACGACCATGGCAACACCTCAGCTGCGTCGATTCCCCTGGCCTTGGATCAAGCGGTGCATGATGGCCGCATCCAGCAGGGGCAAAACGTTTTGCTCGAAGGCGTGGGCGGTGGTTTCACCTGGGGCGCCGTGATGGTGCGCATGTGAGCGTGAGCACGAATCAGGAACAGACATGACAGCATTTGCATTTGTATTTCCCGGCCAAGGTTCTCAGGCGGTGGGCATGTTGGATGCGTGGGGCGATCACGCGGCTGTGCGCGAGGCGGTGCAAGAAGCATCGGATGCCTTGGGTGAAGACCTCGGGCAGTTGATCGCGCAGGGTCCCAAAGAAGCCCTGGCGCTGACCACGAACACCCAGCCCGTGATGTTGGTGGCGGGTGTGGCGGCTTATCGCGCTTGGATGGCTGAGGTGGGCACTGCGCCTTCGTTGATGGCAGGCCACAGCTTGGGTGAGTACTCGGCCTTGGTGGCTTCCGGTGCCTTGAGTTTGGCGCAGGCTGCGCCTTTGGTGCGTTTGCGCGCTCAGGCCATGCAAGAGGCCGTGCCCGTCGGAGCTGGCGCCATGGCGGCGGTCTTGGGTATGGCAGCGGCCGACGTGGTTCGGGTGTGTGCTGAAGTGCAAGCGACGTTCGCGTCTGACAGTGGTGAGGTGGTTGAGGCAGTGAACTTCAACGACCCCATGCAAACGGTGATCGCCGGCTCCAAAGCGGCAGTCGATCAGGCAGCTGTGGCTTTGAAAGCCGCCGGCGCCAAGCGCGCCCTGCCCTTGCCAGTGTCTGCGCCATTTCACTCCAGCCTGATGAAGCCTGCTGCTGAGCGCTTGGCCACAGCACTGTCGGCTTTGGAGATGCAAACTCCCAGCATTCCGGTGCTCAACAACATCGATGTGGCGGTGGAGTCAGACGTCGCCCGCATCAAGGATGCACTGGTGCGTCAGGCATTTGGCCCCGTGCGTTGGGTGGAGTGCATGGCTGCGATGCAGGCGCAAGGCATTGGCGCCTTGGTCGAGTGCGGTCCGGGTAAGGTCTTGGCAGGCATGGCCAAACGCATCAACAGTGAGTGGAACACGGCGGCGGTCTTCGACCCCGCCAGCTTGGAAGAAGCGAAAGGCATGCTGGCATGAGTACGCAAACGATTTCCAACCCGGTGGCCCTGGTCACGGGGGCGTCCCGTGGCATCGGGGCCGCCATTGCGCAGACATTGGCTCAGCAAGGTTTCCGCGTGATTGGCACTGCGACCAGCGAGTCGGGTGCGCAAGCCATCGGTCAAGCCTTGGCTGCTCATGAGGGCTGTCGCGGTGCTTGTGTGAATGTCAACGATTTGCCTGCGGTTGAACAGTTGGTGGATGACATTGTGAAGACCGACGGTGGCTTGCACGTCTTGGTCAACAATGCGGGCATCACCCGTGACATGCTAGCGATGCGCCTCAAAGACGAGGACTGGGACGCGGTGGTTTCAACGAATTTGAGTTCAGTGTTCCGCGCCAGCCGCACGGTCATCAAGCCGATGATGAAGCAGCGTTACGGTCGCATCATCAACATCACGTCGGTGGTGGGCGCTTCGGGTAACCCTGGGCAGGCCAATTACGCGGCCGCGAAAGCGGGCGTTGCGGGCATGACGCGCGCGCTGGCCCGCGAATTGGGTAGCCGCAACATCACGGTCAACTGCGTCGCCCCTGGTTTCATCGAAACCGACATGACGGCTCAACTGCCAGAGGCGCAGCAGCAAGCCCTGTTGTCCCAGATTCCCCTGGGTCACTTGGGCAAACCCAGTGACATCGCCCACATGGTGGCATTCTTGGCTGGTGCGCAAGCGGCGTACATCACGGGCCAAGAGATCCACGTCAATGGTGGCATGTTCATGGCGTAACATCGCCACGAGATCGGGCTTTTCGGTCTCAGGGAAATCCCCCAATATTGCCTTGATCTGGATGCCTAAACCCGGTCAAGCGGGCCGTTAAAATGGCCGCCTGTTTGTTAACAACCCTTAGAGGGAAAAAATGAGTGATATCGAAGCACGTGTGAAAAAAATCATCGCCGAACAATTGGGCGTGGAAGAAAGCCAAGTCACCAACGACAAAGCTTTCGTGGCCGATTTGGGCGCTGATTCTTTGGACACGGTGGAATTGGTGATGGCGTTGGAAGATGAGTTCGGCATCGAAATCCCGGATGAAGACGCCGAGAAGATCACCAATGTGCAGCAAGCCATCGATTACGCTTCTACCCACAACAAAGCCTGATTGCGGATGAGCCGACGTCGAGTAGTCATCACCGGCCTGGGCTGTGTCAGCCCGGTCGGCAATACCGTGCAAGCGTCTTGGGACAGCTTGTTGGCGGGGCGCTCAGGGATTGCCAAGATCACCGCCTTTGACGCCAGCGCGTTTGCTTGTCAAATCGCTGGTGAAGTCAAAGACTTGGATCTGGAAACCTACATCAACTCCAAAGATGCGCGCACGATGGACCGCTTCATCCACCTGGGGGTGGTTGCGGCGGCACAGGCGATCGCAGATGCAGGCTTGCCGCAGGGCGATGACCTGTCTGACGAGTTGGCCGAGCGGATTGGTTGTGTGATTGGTTCGGGGATTGGTGGTTTGCCGCTGATTGAGAACATGCACAGCGAGTTGACCAATCGGGGCCCTCGCCGCATTTCGCCGTTCTTTGTGCCCGCATCCATCATCAACATGATCTCTGGTCATGTGTCCATGCGCCATGGCTTCAAAGGCCCGAACTTGGCGGTGGTCACGGCCTGCACCACAGGTTTGCACAGCATTGGCGAAGCCTCTCGCATGATCGAGTACGGCGACGCTGACATTGTGGTTGCCGGAGGTTCTGAAGCCACGGTTTCGCCCTTGGGTGTGGGCGGATTCGCGGCCATGCGTGCCTTGTCGACACGCAACGACGACCCCACAGCGGCTTCTCGGCCCTGGGACAAAGACCGGGACGGTTTTGTGCTGGGCGAAGGTTCCGGAGTGATGGTGTTGGAGTCGCTGGAGAGTGCGCAAGCACGCGGGGCCCGCATTTATGCGGAAGTCGTGGGCTATGGCATGAGTGCTGACGCTGGTCACATGACGGCTCCCAATATGGACGGTCCACGCCGCGCCATGGCCAATGCCTTGCGCAACGCGGGTGTCAACGCTGACCAAGTGAACTACATCAACGCGCACGGGACATCCACCCCCTTGGGTGATGTCAATGAGAGCAACGCGATCAAAGCGGCGCTGGGCGACCATGCGCGGCAAGTCTTGGTGAGCTCGACCAAGTCCATGACCGGACACTTGTTGGGTGGCGCTGGTGGTGTGGAAAGCGTGTTCACCGCTTTGTCGGTGTATCACCAAAAAGTGCCGCCCACCATCAACATCGACAACCAAGACCCCGAGTGCGACCTCGACTACTGCGCCAACACAGCGCGTGACGTCAAGATCGACATCGCGGTGAAGAACAACTTTGGTTTTGGTGGAACCAACGGGTCATTGGTGTTCAAACGCTTCTGATTTGTTGTTTTTGCCATGCACGACGCCCCATCGGTGAGTTTTCCGGTGGGGCGTTGTGTTTGGTGCCATCGCTTGGTATTGGCGCTTTGGTGCGCGGGCGTCGTGTGTGCACTGGCCGTGGGTTGGTGGGCGCGGCAGCCCTGGGCATTGCTGGGCTTGGTGTTGATTTTTGGTCTTGGGGGAGCGGTCTATTTCGCGCTTCAGTCGTGGCCCAGTGGGCGTTTGCTGTGGCGCAGTGGTGTGCCAGCTCCAGTGCGCGGTTGGTGGTGGCAGACCGATGAGCAGGGCCCGACCGAATCAGTGACGGAACTTTTGGTGCTCGCTGACCTCCAAAGCGGCATGCTTTTGGCCCTGCGTTTGTCCACCAAGCGGCGACTCACCCTTTGGGTGCGGCGTGCGCACGCGCCTTTGCATTGGCAGGCCTTGCGCCAAGCCATTTGGTTTCATGCTGGAGAGGGTGCGGCGTGAGCCTCACGCCCAACAGCCCTGTCCACAAACCAGCCGACGAGTGGTTGGTCGAGCGTGTTTTGGGCGGGGACAACCGGGCGTTTGACATGTTGGTCATCAAATACCAAGCGCGTGTCCAACGCTTGATTGGTCGCTGGGTCAGGGATGCCGCGGTGGCCGAGGAGTTGACCCAAGAGACATTCATCAAGGCTTATCAAGCCTTGCCGCAATTTCGGGGTGAAGCGAAGTTTTACACCTGGTTGTACCGCATCGCCGTGAATGCAGCAAAGAAGCACGTGAGCTCGCCGCGCCAGCACATGCACCTGGTGTACCTGGATGCCGCGAATGACGACGAGGAAACTTTTTCATTGCGCGCGGACTCCATGGAGCAGATGACCGATCACAACACCCCAGAAGCCAGTCTGGCCGCACGAGAGATTGCGCAGGCGGTGCAGACTGCTCTGGAGGCGCTGCCCGAGGAGTTGCGCCAGGCCTTGGTGTTGCGGGAGATGGATGGCATGAGCTACGACGACATTGCTGCTGCCATGGACTGTCCCATCGGCACGGTGCGGTCACGGATTTTTCGAGCGCGGGAAGCAATTGCCAAAACCATCCAGCCCATGCTGGCGCGTCAAACAGGAAAGCGGTGGTGAACATGAGCAACAAGACAGCAAACACGGGTGAATGGGTGTCTGCTTTGCACGACGATGCTTTGCACGAATGGCCGCAGCACCATGTACTGGATGACGAAGCCTTGGCCCATTGGCAAGCGGCAGTTCACATCCAGCAGGCCCTGCGATCTGACCACGGGGTGCAAGTCGGTTCACAGCAACGGGTCTTGGAGGCGATGCAGGTGGTTTATCGCGAATCCGCATCGGGAAAGCCGTCTGGTTCGCTGGTGCATGCGGCGCTTGGGCTGACCCAGCCAGGTCCGTCTCACCGCGAGGCCGCGAATGCGCACGGCGCCGCTTGGCCCTGGGCGGCGGTTTTGGTTTTGGCCATCGGTGCTTGGTGGGCTTGGCCGCAGCAGCCCAGCACCGAGGTCGTGATGGCATCGCGCTCGCCCGTAGAGGCGCCAGTCGCCAGCGTGGCTCAGGCTGAGCCCGTGCTGGTTGAGCAAAACGGCGTGTTGCGCGACCCACGTTTGGATGCTTTGCTGCAAAGCCATCGCCAATCGGGTTTGGGCTCAGCCTTGCAGTATCCAGCGGGTTTTGTGCGCAGCGTGGCCTTGGAGCGTTGAGCATGGCGCGTTGGCATTGCACTCTTCGGCATTGGTTGGCTGCACCGCTGTTGTCGTGCGTGGTGCAATGGGTTTCGGCGGGCGAGGCCGACGCGTGGCTACGCCAGCTCAGTGATGCGGCACAGACCCACGCCTACTCGGGCACCATGGTCATCAGCGTCGGAGAGCAGATGGCCACCGCGCGCGTAGCACATGCGGTGAAGGATGGCTTGTCGCTGGACCGCATTGAAGTGCTGACAGGAGAGCCTCGGACGACTTATCGCCGAGGCAGCGAGGTGGTGACCGTGTGGCCCAAGCAAGGGCTTTGGGTCAAAGAGTGGCACCAAGACTTGGGTGTGTTTGCCGCCTTGAGCCGTGCTGACGGCGTTTCTGTGGACGGGCTTTACCGCTTGGGCGCCGTGGCGCCCGATCGCGTCGCGGGTCGCGCCGCACAAGTGCTTGAATTGCAACCGCGTGACGATGCCCGCTGGGGCTACCGCATTTGGCGCGACGTGGCCACCGGCTTGATGCTCAAGGTCCAAACCTTGAGCAATGACTTGCAACTGGTGTTGGAGCAAACGGCATTCACCAGTTTGGACACGGCACCAGACTTCGCTCATGCAGACTGGTTGCAGCACTTGCCTGAGGCCAAGGGCATGCGGGTACGAGAAGGCAAGGTGCAAGCAGTTAAACCCAAAGATTGGGGCTTGTCGCTGCCCAATCAAGTGAAAGGCTTTGTGCTGCGACGCGCACAGTTGCCTGCGGGTCAAGGCCAGCCCAGTGCCGATCACCCCTTGCAATGGATTTTTTCAGATGGTTTGGCCTCTGTATCGGTCTTTTACCAACCCATGGAGGTGCCTGCGACGGCGGTTGCCGAGCGGGTGATTCGCATGGGAGCGACGCACACCTTGCTGCGCGAGACGCAGGCCATGCGCTTGACCGTGGTGGGTGAGGCGCCCGTGCCAACTTTGCGCGCTTTTGCTGACGCCTTGATGGTGCAAAAAACCGTGCGCACGCATTGAACTTTGGCATAGAGGCCGCATCTCAAACCGAGTGAGTGGCATTTGGGTCCATGAACCACGAAAGGGAAATCAACATGACAGCGACGTCACCGTCAATTCGTCTGAGTCAACTGAAATGGAAGGCCTTGAGCGCCGCGCTTGCCTTGGGTTTGGGCGCCGCCCTGATGGTGCCCCAGGCCGAGGTCGCACACGCACAAGCGCCAGCAAGTGCTGCGCCTTTGGTTCAAGGCTTGCCAGATTTCACGGTTTTGGTGGATCGCGTCGGGCCCTCTGTGGTCAACATCCGAACCTTGGAGAAAGCCCAGCCACAAGCGCAGGCCCAGGGCATTCCGCCAGAAATGCTGGAGTTCTTCCGTCGTTTTGGCATGCCGGTGCCCCCTGGGTTTGGTCAACCCGGCCCCGATCGCGGGCAAGGCAACGGCAACGATGAAGCGCGGCCGCGGGGCATTGGTTCGGGCTTTGTGTTGAGCGCAGACGGCTACATCATGACCAACGCCCATGTGGTCGACGGCGCCGATGAATTGATCGTGACCTTGCCGGACAAACGCGAGTTCAAAGCCAAGTTGGTGGGCGCCGACAAGCGCACAGACGTGGCGCTGGTCAAGATCGATGCCAAAGGCTTGACCCCCGTTGCGGTGGGCGACGCCAAGAGCCTGCGCGTGGGTGAGTGGGTGATGGCCATTGGTTCGCCTTATGGTTTGGAAAACACCGTGACCGCCGGCATCGTCAGTGCCAAGCAGCGCGAGACGGGCGACTACTTGCCCTTCATCCAAACCGATGTGGCGATCAACCCAGGCAACTCGGGCGGCCCCTTGATCAACATGCGCGGTCAAGTGGTGGGCATCAACAGTCAAATTTATTCCCGCTCAGGAGGGTTCCAAGGCATTTCCTTCGCCATCCCCATGGACGAGGCCATGCGCGTGTCTGATCAGTTGCGCAGCCAAGGCTTTGTCACGCGTGGTCGAATTGGGGTGTCCATCGACGAGGTGAGCAAAGAGGTGGCTGAAGCCACTAATTTGGGTAAACCGCGTGGCGCTCTGGTGCGTGGCGTGGAAAAGGGCTCACCGGCCGACAAGGCAGGCATTGAGCCAGGTGACGTGATCTTGAGTTTCGGCGGTCGCGACATTCAGCAAACGCCCGATCTGCCGCGTTTTGTGGGCAACACCAAGCCAGGCAGCAAAGCCGATTTGAAGGTCTGGCGTCAAGGCAAAGAGCGCAGCTTGAACATCGTCGTGGGTGAGTTCGAGCGCGACGATGCGGTGGCTGCGGCCACGCCCGACAAGCCCCAAAAGAACGGTTCCCTGGCCACATTCGGCTTGACGGTGCGCAACCTCACCGACGCCGAGCGCAAGACGCTCAATGTCGCGGGTGGTGTTTATGTCGAGAGTGTGGATGGGCTGGCGGCGCAAGCGGGCTTGCGTGCAGAAGACGTGATCTTGGCTGTGGACAACCAAAAAGTGGCATCGACCGAGGGGCTCAAAAAAATCTTGAGCGCTTTGGATCAACGCAAGGCCTTCAATGTGCTGTTCCGCCGCGGCGACTGGGTGCAATACGCGATGGTTCGTCGCTGACGCAGCCTCCCTTCGTTTGCCCGCCGGCACTCGGCAGCACCCAGCCGCCGGGTGCCGTTCGTGTATGGGGCTAGCGGTAGAATGCGCGGTTCGGTGGCGGGGCCAAAAATCCGAGTTCAAGCGCCGGCCAAGGCGTTTGATCGATCGGTTTTGCTCGCTGAAAAGGGCGCTTGCGCCAGGGCTTGACTGGCGTTTGTCGCTCGCCAACTGCCCGACCGCCGACCCCGCATTTGAATCACATCCATGAATCACATTCGCAACTTTTCCATCATTGCCCACATTGATCACGGCAAGTCGACGTTGGCTGACCGCCTGATTCAGATGTGCGGTGGGTTGAGCAACCGCGAAATGAGTGAGCAAGTCTTGGACTCCATGGATTTGGAGCGCGAGCGTGGCATCACCATCAAGGCCCAAACAGCGGCTTTGCAGTACACCGCTCGCGACGGGCAGGTGTACAACCTGAACCTGATCGACACCCCAGGGCACGTGGACTTCTCCTATGAGGTCAGTCGCTCGCTGTCGGCTTGCGAAGGTGCGCTGTTGGTGGTCGACGCCTCGCAGGGTGTGGAGGCGCAAACGGTGGCCAACTGCTACACCGCCTTGGAATTGGGTGTGGAGGTCTTGCCGGTTTTGAACAAAATGGACCTGCCTCAGGCGGACCCCGACAACGCCAAGTTGGAGATTGAAGACGTCATTGGCATCGATGCCACGGACGCGCTGCCCTGTTCAGCCAAGACGGGTATGGGTGTCGACGATATTTTGGAATTGGTGGTGGCCAAAATACCGCCGCCCAAAGGCAACCCCGAAGCGCCACTGCGCGCCATGATCATTGACAGTTGGTACGACGCCTACGTGGGCGTGGTCATGCTGGTGCGCGTGGTCGACGGTCGACTGGCCAGGGGCGACAAAATCAAATTGATGTCCAATGGCCTGAGCTACAACGCCGACAAAATTGGCGTGTTCACACCAGGGGCCTTGGAGCGCCCTTCTCTGGAGGCGGGTGAAGTTGGCTACATCATCGCGGGCATCAAAGAGCTGGCGGCAGCCAAGGTGGGCGACACCGTCACGGTGATGCGCATGGGCAGTTCGGTGCACCAAATGGCCACGCAAGCGCTGCCGGGCTTCAAAGAAGTCAAACCTCAGGTCTTTGCCGGTCTGTACCCGACCGAAGCGAGTGAGTTTGACGCTTTGCGTGACGCCTTGGAAAAGCTGCAGCTCAATGACGCGGCCTTGAAGTACGAGCCCGAAGTGTCGCAAGCCCTGGGTTTTGGTTTTCGCTGTGGCTTTTTGGGCCTGTTGCACATGGAGATCGTGCAAGAGCGTTTGGAGCGCGAATTCGATCAAGACCTGATCACCACCGCACCTTCGGTGGTGTACGAAGTCACCACGGGAGATGGCGAAACCTTCCAAGTGGAAAGCCCCGCCAAGATGCCTGATCAGGGGCGGATTCAAGAAATCCGTGAACCCATCATGACGGTGCATTTGTACATGCCACAAGACTATGTGGGCCCGGTGATGACGCTGTGCAACCAAAAGCGTGGCGTGCAGATGAACATGCAGTACCTGGGCAAGCAGGTCTTGTTGACGTATGAGTTGCCCTTGGGCGAAATCGTGTTGGACTTCTTTGATCGCTTGAAGTCCGTTTCTCGCGGTTACGCGTCCATGGAGTACGAGTTCAAAGAGTACCGTGCTTCCGAGGTCGTCAAGGTCGACATGTTGCTCAACGGTGAGCGTGTCGATGCCTTGTCGGTCATTGTGCACCGCACGCAGGCCCAGTCCAAAGGTCGGGCCATCGCCGCCAAAATGCGTGAGGTCATCTCTCGGCAAATGTTTGACGTCGCCATTCAAGCAGCGATTGGCGGCAACATCTTGGCCCGTGAAACGGTCAAAGCCCTGCGCAAAAACGTTTTGGCCAAGTGCTATGGCGGCGACGTCAGCCGCAAGCGCAAATTGTTGGAAAAACAAAAGGCCGGTAAGAAGCGCATGAAACAAATCGGCTCCGTCGAGGTGCCGCAAGAAGCCTTCTTGGCGATTTTGCAAGTGGAAGATTGATGACAAACATCCTTAAGGCGCTGGTCGGCGCTGAATTGGCCGCTTTGGTCTTGTATGGTGTGGCCTGGTTCATGGGCATGGTTGAGGGCGACTTCCCCTTGGTGCTGACGCTGGTGACCTTGTTCTCGGGGCTGTTTTGGCTGCTTGAAAAAGCCATCTTCTTGCCTGAACGACGGGCCGCTGCCGCACGATTGGCTGAGCAAGTCGCGCAGCGACAGGCCGCGCACGCTGCGCAAGGTCTGCAAACCGACACCATTGACGTGTCCAGCGAGCAAGAAAAGTTGCTGCTACAGCCATGGTGGCTGGACTGGACGGCAGGGCTGTTTCCCGTCTTGTTGGTGGTCCTGGTGCTGCGCTCGTTTGTGGTCGAGCCCTTCAAGATTCCATCGGGGTCCATGGTGCCCACACTTCGGGTGGGCGACTTGATCTTGGTGAACAAGTTTCACTATGGCTTGCGTTTGCCGGTGCTCAACACCAAAGTGTGGGACAACCACCAACCTCAGCGCGGCGATGTGATGGTGTTTCGCTACCCGCCCAACCCCAAGCTGGACTACATCAAGCGCGTGGTGGGTGTGCCGGGTGATCGTGTGGCCTACATCGATAAACGCTTGACCATCAACGGCGAAGTGCAAGCCACCGAAGCCCTGGGTGAGTTTTTTGATGCCGACAGCATGCGCTACAGCGCAGAATTCAGTGAAGTGCTCAATGGCGTCAAGCACCACATGCTGAACGACAAAAATCGCCCGCCCTTCATCAACGGCGTGGGCGACTTTGCGTTCAAAGACCAATGTCAGTACGATGCACAAGGCTTCACCTGCACGGTACCGCCCGGCCATTACTTCATGATGGGCGACAACCGCGACAATTCTTTGGACTCCCGCTACTGGGGTTTTGTGCCCGAAGCCAACATCGTCGGCAAAGCCTTTTTCGTGTGGATGAACTTGAGCGACTTCGGTCGCATTGGATCGTTTGAATAAGTTCAGTGACGACAGCAACGCAGACTGGCGCGATGTTCAGCGCTTGTTGGCGTACACCTTTCACGACGACCGCTTGTTGTTGCGGGCGCTGACGCACCGCAGCTTCAGCAGCGACCACAACGAACGGTTGGAGTTTTTGGGCGATGCCGTTTTGGGTCTGGCTGTCTCCACCCAATTGGTGCAACGCTGGACTGACATGCCTGAGGGCGATTTGTCGCGTGTACGCGCCAACTTGGTCAAACAAGCCAGCTTGGTCGAGATTGCCAACCGCCTTCAGTTGGCGCCTTACCTGCGTCTGGGCAGTGGCGAGTTGCGCTCTGGCGGGCGTCAGCGCCCCAGTATCCTGGCCGATGCGGTTGAAGCCATCATTGGCGCCATTTACCAAGACGGTGGCTTTGAGGCTGCATGCCAGATGGTGCAAGATCTTTATGGCGATTGGTTGACCAACGGCAAGGCTGAGGCCATGGGCAAAGACAGCAAGACGGCCTTGCAGGAATGGTTGCAGGGCCGCAAACTGCCGCTGCCGGTGTATGCGGTTGTGGCCACCCACGGCTTGGCCCATGCACAAACCTTTGAAGTCAGTTGTTGCGTGGATAAGTTGGACCAACATTCCCACGGCACAGGCGCTTCTCGTCGCGAGGCCGAACAAGACGCCGCACGCGCGATGCTCAGCCAATTGCAGCAAGCTTGAGTGCGCTCGCGTACAAGCCCCTCCCATTGAATGCTTAAACATGACCGCAAAAGCCCCCCCACCGCAAGCCACCAACGCCCAGGGCGCAGTCCAAACCGACTTGGAGGCCATGTTGGCCAAGGCCTTGGGCAAACCCGGTGTGGCACCTGCGCCTGCGCCCGCTGAAGCCGAGCCGGCCCCCGAGCCTCAAGGCGCCAAGCGCTGTGGCTTGATCGCGATTGTGGGCAAACCCAACGTGGGCAAGTCCACTCTGCTCAACGCCTTGGTCGGACAAAAGGTCTCCATCACTTCGCGCAAGGCCCAAACGACGCGTCATCGCATCACAGGTATCCGCACGTTGAACACCACACAGTTCGTGTTTGTGGATACGCCGGGCTTCCAAACCCGCCACAGCACGGCCCTGAACCGATCGCTGAACCGCACCGTGACGGGTGCGGTCAGCGATGTGGACTTGATTGTTTTTGTTGTCGAAGCCACACACTTTGGCCTTCCTGATGCGCAAGTTTTGGCGCTGCTGCCCGCGAATACTCCGGTGATTTTGGTGGGCAACAAATTGGACAAGGTTCACCGCCGCAACGACGTGCTGCCTTGGCTGGGGCAAATGCAAGAGCGCCATCCCTTTGCCGAGTTCGTGCCCATGACCGCCAAGCGGCCACAAGACGTACAGCGTTTGTTGCAGGTTTGCGAGCGCTTTTTGCCTGAGCAAGATTGGTTTTATCCTGCAGATGACCTGACCGATCGTTCGATGAAGTTCATGGCCACCGAAATCGTGCGTGAAAAGCTGTTTCGCCTGACGGGTGACGAGCTGCCTTACACATCCACCGTGGTCCTCGATCAGTTTGAGCAAGAGGGCAATTTGCACCGCATTGCAGCCACCATCGTGGTGGAGCGTGAGACGCACAAAGGCATGGTCATTGGTGAGGGCGGTGAAAAGCTCAAGCGCATCGGCATGGAGGCTCGACAAGAGCTGGAAAAACTCATGGACGCCAAGGTGTTCTTGCAGTTGTGGGTCAAGGTGCGCTCGGGCTGGTCAGACGACGAAACCCGGGTGCGCTCGTTTGGTTACGAGTGATCAGCCGTGAGCGCGCAGGCGACGGCAGACCGGGTGCGCGATGAGCCCGCCTACGTCTTGCACCATTACGACTGGAGCGAAAGCAGCCTGATCGCCGAAGTCTGGTCTCGCCACCACGGGCGCGTGGCGCTGGTGGCCAAAGGGGCCCAAAAACCGGCCTCGCAATTCCGCAGCATTTTGTTGCCCTTGCAAACGTTGCTGTTGAGTTGGTCGGGTGACAGTGAAATTCGCACCCTCAAGGGCGCGCAATGGGCAGGGGGCAGCGTCATGCCGCAAGGCGACGCCTTGTTGGCAGGCTTGTATTTGAACGAGCTGGTCTTGCGCACCCTGGCGCGTGACGACCCCCACCCCGAGCTATACGACATTTATGACGCCGCCGTGCGGGCTTTGCACGACGAGTCACAGCGACTTGGCGTCTTGCGCGCGTTTGAGCTGTTGTGGCTGCGAGGCCTGGGGGTTCTGCCTGCTTTGCACGTTCAAGGCACGACACACCAGGCATTGGACGCCCAGCGCACCTACCGCTTGGTGCCGGAGATGGGCCTGCAGGCCACGGAATCGACCGGCTTGTCGGGCGCCCAATGGCGCACGTTGGGCGATAGCCTGGACGAGACGGCATGGCCCGTGAACTTGGTGTCGCTGTGTTTGCAACACGAGTCCGTGTTGCGTGTTCAGTTGCGTGCCTTGCTGCAATACCATAGCGGCTTGGCGACGTTTCGCACCCGGCAGCTGTGGCTGGAGATGGCCGCAGTGGGTCAACGGGCACGCGAAGCGACGCGCGCGCATTGAAGTCGCCGTCAAGGAAAACCATGTCCAAACAGTCTGCATTGCCGACGGCCTTGTCCGTTAACGTCAACAAGGTGGCGCTGCTGCGCAACTCGCGCCACTTGGCGATTCCAAGCGTTGTGCGAGCCGCTACCGCGTGTCTGGAGGCCGGCGCGCAAGGCATCACCGTGCACCCGCGGCCCGACGAGCGCCATATCCGTGCAGGCGATGTCGACGAACTGGCCGAATTGATGCGCGCCTGGCCTGAGCGCGAATTCAACATCGAGGGCAACCCTTTTCACAACTTGATGGAACTGGCGGAAAAATACCGACCGCACCAATGCACCTTGGTGCCCGACGGTGAGGACCAATTCACCTCGGACCATGGGTGGAATTTGCCGCAAGACAGCGAGCGCCTGATGCCCATCGTGCGTCAGTTGCGCGAGTGGGGCATTCGTGTCAGCTTGTTCATGGACCCCACGCCCGAGGCCATGAGCCATGTGCGTGACTTGGGGGCGGAGCGCATCGAACTGTACACCGAGACCTATGCCCACGCGCATGCGCGTGGCCACGACGCGGAGGTCTTGGCGCGTTTTGGCGACGCGGCGCTGGCCGCCCTGGACGTGGGCTTGGGCATCAACGCAGGCCACGACTTGAACCGAGACAACTTGCCCTTGTTTTTGCAAACCGTGCCCGGTGTGTTGGAGGTGTCGATTGGACATGCCTTCATCGCCGACGCCTTGGAATTGGGTTACGCAGCCACCACACAAAGCTACCTGGATGCGATTGCGCAAGGCCACGGGGTCAAGCGATGATCATTGGGGTGGGCACTGATGTTTGCATGGTCTCGCGCGTGGCCGCCGCCTATGGCCGACACGGCGAGCGCTTTGTGCAGCGGGTCTTGGGTGAGCGCGAACAGGCGGTTTGGCGCGCACGCGGTCAACGCGCACCCGAGCGGGCATTGCGTTATCTGGCCACGCGTTTCAGCGCCAAAGAGGCGTTTTCCAAGGCCATTGGCTTGGGCATGCGCATGCCCATGGCTTGGCGGCGTTGCGAGATCTTGAATGCACCCAGTGGCCAGCCCTTCGTGCAATTGAATGGGGAACTGGCGGAGTGGTTCTGCGCGCAGGGCTGGAAGGCCCATGTGTCGGTCAGCGACGAATTGGACACCGCGACCAGTTTTGTGGTGGTCGAAACTTTGTAGGAGCGACTGCTGTGCACGCACCTTTGATGATTGATGTGGCGGGCCTGCGCCTGAGCCGGCAAGACAAACAACGCTTGCGTCACCCTTTGGTGGGTGGGGTGATTTTGTTTGGCCGCAACTGGCAAGACCGGGCGCAGCTCACCAAGCTGTGTCGCCAAATCAAAAAACAACGCCCCGATCTGTTGATCGCGGTCGACCACGAAGGTGGACGGGTGCAGCGTTTCCGCACCGACGGCTTCACCCACCTGCCGCCCATGCGCCGTTTGGGGGAGTTGTGGATGAACGATGCTGAGGGTGACGCAGGCAGCGGCGCCCTGCGGGCGATGGACGCGGCCACGGCTGTCGGTTTCGTGCTGGGTGCGGAATTGCGCGCTTGTGGGGTGGACATGAGTTTCGCACCCGTGCTCGACCTGGACTGGGGACCGAGCACGGTCATTGGCGACCGAGCCTTTCATGGCGACGCGCGTGTGGTCGCCGCCTTGGCGCGCAGTTTGGCTTTGGGTTTGGCGCAGGCGGGCATGCGGGCCTGTGGCAAGCATTTCCCCGGTCACGGTTTTGTGGCGGCAGACAGCCACGTGGACATGCCCGTCGATGAGCGGCCATTGGCGGCCATTTGGCGCGACGACATCCAACCCTACACGGCTTTGCGCAGTGCCTTGGATGCCGTCATGCCCGCGCATGTGATCTACCCGCGAGTCGACGACCGCCCAGCGGGCTTTTCACGCCGCTGGATTCAAGACCTGTTGCGTGCCGAGGTCGGCTTTGAGGGCTGCGTCTTCAGCGACGACTTGTCCATGGCTGGGGCACGCCGCTTGGGTGAACGGGACTTGAGCTTTGCTCAAGCCGCTGAAATGGCCTTGCAAGCCGGTTGCGACATCGCTTTGTTGTGCAACCAATCCTTGGTGGACGATGGCCGCGCCCTGGACCAGGTGATTGACGAGCTGTCGCAAGCGGTGTTGCAAGACCGCTGGCGACCCAAGCCACGCAGCGAACAGCGGCGATTGGCGTTGTTGCCCGCGGCACCTGCCTTGGCCTGGGATGATTTGATGTGCTCGCCGCGTTACCAGCAGGCTTTGTCTTTGTTGCCTTGAGCGGGCGCTGCTTCAGCGCAGGCCCAGTTTGTCCAACTCGTCGCCAATCAGCTCCAAACGCAGCAGTGGACTGTCCAGCGTCAGCAATCGCACGCGGGTGTCCAGGTCCAGGGGCAGCATTTCCGCCCAACGGTTGGCCACCCAGCCCGCGTCCTGCCACTGAGGTGCGTTCGGGTCTTGAGGCGCGCCGCTGTCTTGCCACTGGGGGTGATCTTGCTGCAGTTGTGTGTGCACTTGGTACAGCGTGTCGCTGATGTAAAGCAGTTCGCTGGGCAGTGCGACTGGGCGATCGTCGTCCAGCACATCGACGTCGGCCAGCCACAGGCCCATGGGGCCTTTTTCACTGTGCCGCACGTGCACACGCTGTCCACCGCGACACACCACACGCATCAAACCTGGTTGCGGTTGTGTGGCGTGTTCGATGTGGGCCAAGGTGCCCAGGTGGTGGAAGCGCTCTGAGGCAAAGCCCGAGGCGTTTTGTGTGTCGGGTTGTTGAACCTCGCGCCCTTCAAGCAAACTGACCACGGCAAAGGGGGTGCGCTCGCGTTCACAACGGCGCACCATGTCCAGGTAGCGCAATTCGAAGATCTGCAAGGGCAGTTGTCCCTGGGGGAACAGCACCGTTTGCAGCGGAAACAGGGCAATCTTCACGCGACGGCGTCGGCGCTTTGCCCTTGCAACATCGCCAATTGGTGGGCGATGGTTTCGCGCAATTCCCGGCGATCGCAAATCATGTCGACTGCCCCTTTTTCTTGCAAAAACTCAGCACGCTGGAAGCCTTCTGGCAGCTTCACACGCACGGTGTTTTCAATCACGCGAGGGCCGGCGAAGCCAATCAAGGCCTTGGGCTCGGCGATCACCACGTCGCCCACAAAGGCAAAGCCAGCACTCACGCCACCCATGGTGGGATCGGTCAACACGCTGATGTAGGGCAGTTCTTGCGCGGCCAAACGCGTCAGTGCGGCGTTGGTTT
>JALRFN010000013.1 GCA_023268425.1 Burkholderiaceae bacterium
AGTTCACCACGCACCCTCAAGGCGCGCCCCACAGCCATCATTTTTTGTTGATTGGCATAAAAATTGAAAAACCGCAGCGTGCACGTCCATTCACCATCGCGCACCTTCACCTGCAACTGCCGCCGCGGCCTCAGCGCGACCTCGCTGCGTTCCACCACCCCAATGAACTGCACGGTGCTACCCGAGACCGCATCGGACAGGCGCTGGACTTGGGTTTCGTCCTCATAGCGAAACGGCACGTGCAAGGCAAAGTCCATGGGGCGACGCAAGCCCATGCGCTCCAAGGCCAGTTGCGCAGCACTTTTTTTGGCCGCTGGTGGGGGTTTGGACGCGGCAGAAGCGGACGCAGCCTCTGGAGCAGCGGCGGCTTTGTGCTTGCGCTTGGCTGGGGTTCGCTCGTCACCGCTGGACATGGCGCGATTGTCTCGCATTCGCCCGAAGCGCTTCAGCGACAATTTGGTCTGACTGTTTTGCCAACGCTGGCCACCGCCCTGTGAACTACCAACTGAGTGATTTTGATTTTGCGCTGGACGAGCGCTTGATTGCCCAACACCCAGCCGCCACCCGCAGCGGCTCGCGCCTGCTCGACGGCAGCGGCGACGTTGCACAAGACCGCCGCTTCACCGATCTGCCTAACTTGCTCAACGACCGAGACCTGTTGGTGTTCAATGACACCAAAGTGATTCATGCGCGGCTACTCGGTCAAAAACCCAGCGGCGGTCAAGTGGAGATCATGGTCGAGCGGGTCTTGCCCGCCAGCGGCGGTCAAGTCGCCTGCGAGGTCATCGCGCACTTCAAAGCCAGCCGCAAACCAGCCATTGGCACCAGCTTGTTCATGGCGGGTTATTCACCCGAGACGCCCGACCAAGGCTTCACGGCGGAATTGCTGGGCCGCTGGCCCGATGACAATGGCGCATTGTTTCGCTTTCGGTTCAATGGCGATGCTTACACACTGATGGAGCAATGGGGTCATGTGCCTCTGCCGCCTTACATCACGCACAGCGACAGCGCCGAAGACGCCCAACGCTACCAAACGGTGTTTGCCCAAAACCCAGGCGCCGTCGCGGCGCCCACCGCGGCCCTGCACTTTGACGACACCATCTTGGCGCAGCTCCAGGCCAAAGGCGTGGCCTTGGCCAATGTGACCCTGCATGTCGGTGCCGGCACCTTTGCGCCTGTGAAAGCGAAGCGCATCGAAGACCACCACATGCACAGCGAGTGGTACCAAGTCCCTGCCAGCACCATGGAGGCCATTGCCCGTTGTCGGGCAAGGGGCGGTCGCGTGGTGGCGGTGGGCACCACCACCGTGCGTACCCTGGAGTCTTGGGCGCGCAGTGGCCTGGCTGAAGCGGAAACCGACATTTTCATCACGCCTGGCTTTGCCTTTCAAGTCGTCGACGCGCTGATCACCAACTTCCATTTGCCCAAATCCACCCTGTTGATGTTGGTCGCGGCGTTCACCGGCTATGCGCGCATGCGCACCCTGTACGACCACGCCATCGCGCAAAGCTACCGTTTTTTCAGTTACGGCGACGCCATGTGGCTCACGCGCCAGCCCCCGAGCGCCGACCACGATCCAGCGCGGAAGCCTTGACCATGCGCATCGTGGTCAACCACCGCCATGCCGCGCATGCCGGGCGACAAGAAATGCACCGCGGACGCCTGGTGGACTGCGTCGAAACACCCGCCCGGCAAGACCTGGTCGCACAAGCCTTACAGGCCGCAGGCTTCAGCGACTGCGTCACCGCCGATGATGCACGCTCAGCCACTTTGGCCTTGCTGCCACGCATCCATCAAGCGGGTTATCTCCAATTTTTGGAAACGGCTTGGTCGCGTTGGTGCGCCTTGGCGCCAACCAACGCGGCGCAAGACCTGTTGCCCGATGTTTGGCCCACACGTGGCATGCGCCATGACCGGTTGCCTGCCAACTTCGCGGCGCAAGTGGGCTACCACGCCTTTGACAGCGGCTCGCCAATCACTGCGGGCACTTGGAGCGCCGCGCTGCAAGGCGCTTGCTGCGCCGTGAAGGCTGCACACGCGGTGGCCCGAGGCGAGGTGCGCTCGGCGTTGGCCTTGACGCGCCCGCCCGGCCATCACGCTGGGCCCGATTTTTTTGGTGGCTACTGCTTCCTCAACAACGCTGCCCTGGCTGCACAAGCTTTGCGCGACGCCGGGGCCCAAAGGGTGGCGGTCTTGGACATCGATTACCACCACGGCAATGGCACGCAAGCGATTTTTGAATCACGCGGCGACGTCTTAACGCTCTCCATACACGGCGACCCGCAAACCGAGTACCCGTTTTTCATCGGCCATGCCGATGAGTTGGGCCAAGGCGAAGGCTTGGGGGCAAACCGCAACTGGCCGCTGCCTCGGGGCACCGGATTTCGGGCATGGCGCGAAGCCTTGGGCGAAGCCATCGACGCGGTTCGTGACTGGCAGGCTGACGCCCTGGTGGTGCCCATGGGCTTGGACACCTTCCATGGCGACCCGATTTCGGGCTTCACCCTCGCCACGGCTGATTTCAACGAGATCGGCGCTGACTTGGCAGCCCTGCATTTGCCCACTGTGTTCACGCTAGAAGGGGGTTACGCGACCTCCGCCATTGGAGAGAATGCGGCCGAATTGCTCTGCGCGTTCACCCGTTCGTGATCTTCTTCTCATCAATCAGGCAGAAAACGTATTCATAGGTTCTCATTTCATTTCACAATTGCGCCCATATTGATCACAACTGCGCAACTGAGAACCCCATGAACATGATCGCTCGCACCCTCCTCGGCATTGGTCTGGCTTTGACCGTGAGCACCGCCATGGCTTGGCTTTGGTCGCAAGGCGATTCAGCCAGCAGCCTGCCCAACACCATCGTGGCGTCGCCTTTGCACGACTGAATCAACAGGCCGCAAGGCCAGGATTTGACATCCAGGCCCGCACCAATCAACGGGCGGTCGGTGACAATGCAGCCATGCTGCAATTTGACATCCTCCGCACCGACCCCGCCCATGACACACCAGACGGGCCCTATCTCGGATCATTCGCGCGCCGTGGCCAACTGAAGCTCAACCACGGCACGGTTCAAACCCCCATCTTCATGCCCGTGGGCACCTACGGCACCGTCAAAGGCGTGATGCCACGCAGCCTGCACGACATGAATGCCCAGATCATTTTGGGCAACACCTTCCACCTGTGGCTGCGCCCCGGTCTGGATGTGATCAATCACTTCAAAGGGCTGCATGGGTTCGAACGGTGGAACAAGCCCATCTTGACCGACTCCGGCGGCTTTCAGGTGTGGTCGCTGGGCGACATGCGCAAAATCACTGAAGAAGGCGTGCATTTCGCGTCACCCATCAACGGTGACCGCTTGTTCCTCAGCCCAGAAATCAGCATGCAAATCCAAACCGTGCTGAATTCGGACATCGTCATGCAACTGGATGAATGCACGCCCTATTTGTCGGTGGAGAAAAAAACCAAAGGTCAATTGACCACCGAAGCGCAGGCGCGTGCGTCCATGGAAATGAGCTGGCGCTGGGCCAAACGCAGCCAGACCGAGTTTCAACGCCTGAACAACCCCAATGCCTTGTTCGCCATCGTGCAAGGCGGCATGTACGAGCACCTGCGCGAGGAGTCACTCGCCTTGCTCAACGAATTGGATACCCCGGGCATTGCTGTGGGGGGGGTCAGTGTGGGCGAGCCCAAAGCGGACATGCTGCGCGTGCTGCGTCACATTGGGCCCAAGCTGCCAACGCACAAACCCCACTATCTGATGGGAGTGGGCACGCCAGAGGACCTGGTGGAAGGCGTGCTCAATGGCATCGACATGTTTGACTGCGTGATGCCCACACGCAACGCACGCAACGGCCATGTGTTCACGCGCTTTGGTGACGTGAAAATCCGCAACGCCCGCCACAAGCTCGACGAGCGTCCGCTGGACGAAACCTGCACTTGCTACGCCTGCAAAGGAGAGACGCGCGCCGACGGCACCGTGAGCGGCGGTTTCTCCCGCGCTTACCTGCACCACCTGGACCGCTGTGGCGAGATGTTGGGCCCGATGTTGACCACCATCCACAACCTGCACTACTACCTGAACCTGATGCAAGAGGTGCGCGACGCCCTGGACGCCGGCAGCTTGGGCGCCTTTGTGCGGCAGTTCCACGCCGACCGCGCCCGAGGTGTGTGAGCCTAAGACCGGCCTGTTCACCCAAGAAAAAAGCCTGGCGCGTGCCAGGCTTTTTTGCGTCCAAACGCGTCAGTGACCGGAACGCGCCCGCTCTTTGGTTTCGGGCAACAAGCCGCGCGGTCTGAATCGCAAGGTCACCAACAAGATCAAACCCATGGTGATCAGACGCATGTGCGCCGCGCTGTCCAAGAGGTGTGCTTTCAGGGGGCTGCTGGCGTCCATGCCAGAGGTCAAGACACCCAACAACCATTGACCCAAGGGTTCGGCCTCGACCCAGAAAAACCAAATCAAAAAACCACCCAAGATCGAACCCAGGTTGTTGCCCGAGCCACCCACAATCACCATCACCCAAACCAGAAAGGTGAATCGCAAGGGGTTGTAGGAAGTCGGCGTGAACTGGCCATCCAGCGTTGTCATCATGGCCCCGGCCAAGCCAACAATCGCTGAGCCAATGACAAACACCTGCAGGTGCCGGCCAGTGACATGTTTGCCCATGGCTTCGGCTGCGGTTTCGTTGTCGCGAATCGCACGCATCATGCGCCCCCAGGGGGAACGCAAGGCGGTTTGGGCCAGCCACATCAAGATGATCAAGACGCCAATGGCCAGACCTGCGTACAAGAGCTTGACGTAAATCGAGGCCATGTCTTGCACCGACACCCCCAGACGCGTGGCCCAATCTTGGATCCAAACCGTGGCTTGTAAATCCACTTCGTAGGGCACCGGACGCGGCAGGCCGTTGACGTTTTTCACGCCCCGGGTCAGCCACTCTTCATTTTTCAGCACCGCAATGATGATCTCTGAAATGCCCAGCGTCGCAATGGCCAAATAATCGGAGCGCAGCCCCAAAGTGATCTTGCCAATCACCCACGCCACCGCAGCGGCGAGAACGCCACCCACGACCCAAGACAGCACGATGGGCAGCCCCAGTCCCCCCAAATAGCCGGTCTGCGCGGGGTTAACCGATTCGATCAACTCAACAGCCGGGTCAAAGACCGCACGAAAAACAAAGAAACCCACCACGATGATGGCGATGATCACGTTGCGGCGGGTTTTGCCTTTGGGCAGCCGTTGCTTAGCCAAAAGCGCCAAAGCGACAGTGGCCACGGCGACCACCAAAGCGGTGGCCACGCCCATGCCGCCCGCTTGCCAGGCATCAGCGACGGGTCGCATAGAGACCAGCACCGCCGCCACGCCACCCAAGGCCGCAAAGCCCATCAGACCGACGTTGAACAAGCCGGCGTAGCCCCATTGCACATTCAGACCCAGCGCCATGATGGCTGAGATCAAGCAGTAATTCAGGATGGTCAATGACAAAGACCAGCTTTGCAAAACCCCAACGGCAGCCAAGGCCACCGCGATCAAACCGAACATCCACAAAGATTGCGTCGAAGTTGAAGCGGCTGTCTTCATACCGATTTCCCCGCAAAAATACCCGTGGGCCGCAACAGCAAGACCAACACCAAGATGACAAAAGAAACTGCGAACTTGTAGTCCGTCGACAGCAACTGCACCAAGCCGTCTGGCGCCCAGTCCGCCGGCACGACGTAGGTCAAAAACTTCTTGTAGGCGTAGGTGACCGTGACTTCAGAGAAGGCGATGACAAAGCCCCCCGCAATCGCGCCCAATGGGTTGCCCAAACCGCCCACAATGGCTGAGGCAAAAATCGGCAGCAGCAACTGCATGTAGGTGAAGGGCTTGAAGCCCTTGTCCAAGCCGTAAAGCACGCCAGCGATGGTGGCCAGGGTCGCGGAGATCAGCCAAGTGATCATGACCACACGCTCGGGATTGATGCCCGACAGCAAGGCCAAGTCTTCGTTGTCCGAGTAGGCGCGCATGGACTTGCCGGCGCGCGTGCGCTCCAAAAACCAAAACAAAACCGCCACCACGATGACGGCCGTGACGATGGTCAAGCCTTGTGAGGTCTTGAAGGCCAAGCCCTCAGCCAAACCCGTGGCCTCTTTGAATTTGAAGGCGTTGACGATGAAGCGTTCGCCGTCGTTGAAGCGTTGATCGCCCGTGCCGATGATGAAGCGCACCAGCCCGTTCATGACAAACATGATGCCGATTGATGTGATCAAAAACACCACAGGTGGTGCGCGGTGCACGCGGTGGTATCGATAGACCCAGCGGTCGGTCAACAAGACCAAGACCATGGTGATCACGATCGCCACCGGAACCGCCAGCAAGGCGGTGGGCAAAAACCCAAGGCTGATGCCCTGCGACTGCATCCACCAAGTGATCAAGATGGTGGTCATGGTGCCAAAGGCCATGGTGTCGCCATGAGCGAAATTGGAGAAACGCAAAATGCCATACACCAGCGTCACGCCCAAAGCGCCCAGCGCCAACTGGCTGCCATAAGCCATCGCAGGAATGATCACGAAGTTGGCCAACAAGACCAACGGGTTGAGCAAGGTGTCCATGCTTAACCTCCCAAGAAAGTCCGACGCACATCCGGGTCGGCCATCAAGGCCGCACCGGTGTCGGTGTAACGGTTGCTGCCTTGCACCAAAACATAGCCTTTGTCGGCGATGTTCAAGGCCTGGCGGGCGTTTTGTTCGACCATCAAAATCGCGATGCCGGTGCGGGCAATCTCGATGATGCGATCAAACAATTCGTCCATGACGATGGGCGACACCCCAGCCGTGGGTTCGTCCAACATCAGCACTTGGGGCTGCGTCATCAGGGCCCGTCCCACCGCCACTTGTTGGCGCTGGCCCCCGGAGAGTTGGCCTGCTGGTTGCAAGCGCTTTTCTTTGAGGATGGGGAACAAGTCGTAAACCTGCGCCAAGGTGTCGGAGAAATCATCCTTGCGGATGAAGGCGCCCATCTCCAGGTTCTCCTCCACCGACATCGAGGTGAAGACGTTGTGTGTTTGTGGCACAAAGCCCATGCCCAGCTTGACCCGGTCTTGCGGGCTGAGCTGGGTGATGTCTTGGCCATTCATGCGCACAGAACCTTCTCGCAAATTGACCATGCCAAACACCGCTTTCATCGCCGTGGATTTGCCCGCGCCGTTGGGGCCGACGATGACGGCGATCTCGCCCTTTTCCACCGCCAAGGTGCAATCGTGCAAGATGTCCGCGCCGCCATAACCGCCGGTCATGTGCTCACCGATCAGAAATCCCATGGTGGCACTCCTTATTTGTTCTTCAGACCGCGACCCAAATAGGCCTCGATCACTTGTTCGTTGCTCATCACGGCTTGTGCCGTTCCCTGAGCCAGCACCTTGCCCTCGGCCATGACGATGACCGGATCGCACAGCCGCTTGATGAAATCCATGTCGTGCTCGACCATGCAAAAGGTGTAGCCGCGCTCTTGGTTGAGTCGCACGATGGCGTCGCCCAAGGTGTTGAGCAGGGTGCGGTTGACGCCGGCGCCCACCTCGTCGAGAAAAACGATCTTGGCGTCGGTCATCATGGTCCGGCCCAGCTCCAGCAGCTTTTTCTGGCCACCCGACAAATTACCAGCGAACTCATCGGCCACATGGCCGATTTCCAAAAACTGGATCACGTCATCGGCCTTGGCACGCACCTGCTCCTCTTCGGCCTTCACGCGCGCAGGCTGTAACCAGGCGCCCAGCAGCGACTCGCCGGTTTGGCGCGGCGGCACCATCATCAAGTTTTCACGCACCGAGAGGGTTGAGAATTCGTGCGCGATTTGAAAGGTGCGCAACATGCCCTTGGCAAACAATTCGTGCGGCGACAGACCCGTGATGTCTTCGCCATCAAGCAAGACCTGCCCTGCCGTGGGTTTGTAGTGCCCTGCAATCACGTTGAACAGCGTGGATTTGCCTGCGCCATTGGGACCAATCAAACCGGTGATGCGTCCGGTCTCGATGGTCAAGCTCACGTCGTCGACCGCATGCAGGCCGCCGAAATACATCTTGAGGTTTTTGACTTCAATCATGACAATCTGCCGCCACTTGGGGTGGCCGCATATAGCGAAACGGCCCAAGCTTCTGGCCTGGGCCGTTGGTCATTACAACGACAACGCGGGGGCGTGGTTGGGATCAAACCCGCCCAAGCCGCGTCGCCTTGATCAGCGGTAACCGGTGGTTTGGAACTTGCCGCCCTTGACTTCCACTGTGCGGTAGTTGCCCGCGCTTTCGCCCGGCTCGATGAGTTCAACCGCAGAAGCGCCAACGTAATCCACGTCTTTGCCTTCGGCGATCAGTTTGAGTGCTTTACCCAATTCACCGGGGTAAATCTTGACGCCAGGGGCATTGGCCACCGAGCGCACTTTGGCCTTGACCTTGTTGCTGTCGGTGGACTTGGCGGCTTGCATGGCCAAAATGGTCAACGCCGCAGCGTCATAAGACTCGGGCGAGTAGGGACCCGCTTTGAAGCCAGCCTTTTCGGCCAACTTGCCGTACTGGGCTGCACCCGGGCTGTCGGTACCTGGCACCACGCCATAGGAGCCGTTCAAGCCAGCGCCAATTGCCGTGGTCAGGCTCTCGCCAATCATCGCATCGGGCAGGAAGAACTTGTTGAACGCGCCGGTGTCCAAGGACGAACGGATGATGCCGCGGCCACCTTGGTCCAAATAGCCCACAACGATCAAGATGTCACCACCCGCAGAAGCCAGTGCACCCACTTCAGCGG
Source organism: Burkholderiaceae bacterium (assembly GCA_023268425.1). Lineage (GTDB taxonomy): Bacteria > Pseudomonadota > Gammaproteobacteria > Burkholderiales > Burkholderiaceae_C > RS62. The sequence continues at coordinate 8,773 of JALRFN010000013.1, forward strand.
TGTAATCACCCTTGCCGTCTTCGTGCGATGCGTAAATGGTCAGCTTGCCGCCCTTCTTTTCGAAGTTGGTCTTGATCGAGTCTGCCAAGCCCTTGCCGTAGTCGTTGTTGGTGTAGGTCAAAGCGGCTTTCTTGACGCCTTTTTCCATCAACATGTCGGCAATGATTTGGCCCTGACGCGCATCAGAAGGCGAAGCGCGGAAGAAGAAATCGTTGTCGGCAATGGTTGTCAACGCAGGCGAAGTGGCAGAGGGGCTGAACAACAGCACGCCTTTGGGCACGGCGACGTTCTTCAACATGGCTGTCGTTGCACCAGAGCACAGGCCGCCAATGATGGCGCTGACTTTTTCAGCCGACACCAAGCGCTCAGCCGTCGCCGTTGCTGCAGCCGCGTCCACACAAGTGGAGTCACCGCGCACTGGAACAATCTTGCTGCCGCCCATGAACGCGCCAGAGTCGCTGGCTTCTTTCATCGCCAGCTCCGCGCCAGCAGCCATCGCAGGTGCCAATGACTCAGCCGGGCCAGTGAAGCCCAAAGCCACGCCGATTTTCACAGTTTCTGCGTGTGCAGACACAGCCAAAGCAGCAGCGATGGCGGTCGCGGTCAAGATTTTCTTCATACCGAACTCCTAAGTTGAAAAAGAACCCATTTGGGGACTGGGTTGTAAGAAAAGTGAAATCCTAGCACTCCCACAGGTGATTGACAGCCCACCAGGCTTGCTCTAAGGGAAAGCGCTAATACCGCTGCACAAACACTTGGCAAGCTAAACAGCGACGACGTCAGACCTTTGCCTCAGCTGCGATTTGGGCCACGCGACGCGGATCGCGGCGCCGTTTTGCGCACTGCAGATTTGCGCCCAGCGGCTTTGCGCGCAGGCGGCTTGACACCGGCCGAGGCTGTTGCGGACTTTGCGCCAGCCGCTGCTGCAGTCTGGGCCTGCGTGGCCGCCATCTGCGCTTGCGCGCGCTGTGCGTGGTGCTGCCAATCGCGCGCCGCGCTGCTGGCGATGTTTTGGAATTGTTCGTTCAGGGCACCCCACCATTGCACCGGATCGACCCCCGCTTGGGCAGCTCCCTCCTGCTGCGCAGCTTCTGCCTGTGACGCTGGCGCCTCAGGCGGCGCATCAAACGGCTCCTCACGCGGCAGGTCTTTCTCCGCCTCGGGCACCGGCGCCGCCATGCTTGCCGCTTTGGGCGCCCATGCCGCCATCAAATCCTGCGGCTGCACCCGCAAGGCCTTGGCCAATTCATCGGCATGAACGTTCATCGATTTCAAGGTCGATAAGGTCATTTTTTGCACTTCGAGCGCCTGCACCGTGGCGCCAATCATGCGGGCGTTTTGCTCCAACCAATACTGCACGGTTTTGAGCTCTTGGATGCGTTTGTCCAGGTCTTCCACACTCATGGTCGGTGCCACCCAGCCCGGAGGGGTGGCCGGCGCAGCGCCCATGCCCGTCCACTGCCGCATGGCGTCCAGCCCGGGCATCAAGAAGCCAAAGGGATTGGGAAACTCGGCGGGCTTTGTCATGGTGACCTCTCCAATTGCGTCTGGGTGTGCCGATGGTACGCCGGCGCCCCAAGCGCTGCAACGCAGGTTCAACGCAAGCGACACGCCCGCCTCAAGCGCCCCCGATAATCCCGTCGACATGAACCACAACTCCTGCGCCCCCAACTCCCGCTGGCGCATCATTTTGGGCGGCATGTGCGCCTTGGGCTTGAGCCTGGGCATGGCGCGTTTTGCTTACACCCCCATGCTGCCCATCATGCAGCGCGAGGTGGGCTTGAGCGTCGCCCTGGGTGGCTGGCTGGCCACCGCCAACTACCTGGGCTACATCTGTGGCGCCTTGATTGCCGCCTGGCTGGACGACCCCGCGCTGCGCCGCCGTGTCTACCTCTGGGGATTGGGCTTGGGCGTGTTGAGCACGGCGGGCATGGCCATCAGCACCCAGCCTGCGGTGTGGTTTTTGGCGCGTTTCCTAGGCGGGCTGAGTGGTGCTGCAGGCATGCTGCTGGGCTTGGGTTTGGTCTTGAGTTGGCTGATGCGCCAAGGCTATCGCGCGGAGTTGGGGGTTTACTTCAGCGGCGCCGGGCTGAGCATCGTGGTCTCGGGTTTGATGGCCATGGCCTTTGTGGCGGCGCATTGGTCTTGGCAACAACAGTGGTGGGGCTACACGGCGGCGGCTTTGCTGCTGTGGGGCGGCGCTTGGCGCTACAGCCCAGATGCACCGCCGGCTGCCCAATCGTCGGCGCCCCCTCCGCTGGTCAGCGGTGCGATGCGTCGCCTCATCGTGATGTATTTTTTCGCCGGCATTGGTTTTGCCGTCAGCGCCACGTTCACTGTCGCCATGGTCGACGCCGCTACAGGCCACGGCACGCAAGGCCCAATCACCTGGATTGGTGTTGGCCTGCTGGCCGCCGTGGGCACCATTGTCTGGGACCGCATCGCTCGCCGTTGGGGCCAAGTGCGCGCCATCATGTGGGCACTGGTGTTGCAATCGCTGTCGGTGTTTTGGCCCGCCCTGGCGCCAACCCTGGTGGGCACGGTCGGCGGCGCTGTGTTGTTTGGCATGACCTTCTCCGGCATCGTGGCCACCAGCCTGGCCGTGGCAGGGCGCTTGGCCCCCAACAACCCCGGCAAAGCCATGGCCAGGTTGACCTTGGCTTATGGCGTTGCTCAAGTCTTGGCTCCGGCCTTCACGGGTACCCTCGTGGCCGCCACCGGACACTACGAAGTCGCCTTGACGCTCACGGGCGTCATGCTGCTGGCCGGTGCGGCCATGCTGTGGCCTTTGCGGCGTGGTGCCGATGCGCAGCCACCGCAGCTTGACCCAGGTCAATGAGGCCGTGCGACTGAAGGCCCATGATGGGCTTCACCACAGTGAACTGCAAGGAGGCCAAACATGACTGACGACATTTCCCAGACCTTCGCTGCCCAGTTGTTGGACATGCGCGAGCAATTGATCGAGCGCTTGCGCGCCCAGCGTGGCGGACAGGCATCTGCCGTGGAAGCAGCACAATCTGCCCGCGCCGAAGCCAGCGATGACTGGGCCACAGCCAACGCCGAACGCGACCTGGACTTTGCCTTGCAGGCCCACGAAACCGAAGAGTTGAACCTGATCGATGCGGCCTTGGCGCGCATTGCCGACGGCACTTACGGCGTCTGTGAAGACTGCGCGTGCGACATCCCCGCCGCCCGACTGCACGCCAACCCCTTCACTGCCCGTTGCATCGACTGCCAAAGCAAACTGGAAGCCCGCGCCTGATGAGCACCACACCGCCGCCTTCGTTTTTCCACTTGGCGTTTCACGTCACGGACTTGGACGTGGCGGAACGTTTTTACGTCGATGTTTTGGGCGCAGTGCCCGGGCGGCGCAGCGCCACTTGGGTGGATGTCAGTTGGTTGGGACACCAGCTGTCCATGCATTTGGGCGAGCCCATGGCCACGGCCAACACTGGCCGCGTGGGCGATCATGCGGTGCCCATGCCGCACTTTGGCTTGGTCTTGGACATGCCCACGTGGACGCAAATGCGCGATCGCCTGCAAAGCCACGGCGTGGCCATGGTGATCGAGCCGCACCTGCGCTTTGCGGGCGAGCCGGGCGAGCAGGCCACGCTGTTTTTCCGCGACCCCTTTGGCAACCCGATTGAGATCAAAGGCTTCGCCGACTGGGCTGGCGTGACGGCGCACTGAAGCCGCGCATCCGTCGATGCGCCAAGGGCTGCGTCTTAGGCGTGCGTCGCGCCATCGGCGGCGACATCATGCGCGGTGCTGGACTCAGGCAAAACCGAGCCGCCAGGCGCTTGTACGGTTTGCTCAATCGCGCCAAAGACGCTTTGGCCGTCTTTGCCTTTCATGTCGATGCGCACAGTGTCACCGTACTGCATGAACTGGGTCGTGGCCTTGCCGTCTTGCACTTTTTCAATCATGCGCTTTTCAGCGATACAGCTGTAACCGCGGCTCCAGTCTTTGTTGCTGATGGTCCCACTGCCGACAATGGTGCCCGCGCGGGCACGGCGCGTTTTGCACATGTGCGCGATGATTTGCCCGAAGTGAAACCCCATCTCTGGGCCCGCGTCGCACATGCCCACCTTGCGACCGTTCCACTGAACCTGCATGGTCAAGTGCACACGCCCATCCTGCCAAGCCTCGCCCAACTCGTCGGGCGTGACCGCCACCGGCCCCATGGTGGTGGCGGGCTTGCCTTGAAAGAAACCAAACCCAGTGGTCAGCTCACGGGGAATCAAGTAACGCAGACTCACGTCATTGACCAGTGTGAGCAAACGCACCGACTCCAATGCCTCATCGGCAGAAACACCCTGGGGCACGTCGCCCGTGATGACCGCCAGTTCGGCCTCGAAATCCACACCCCAGTCCAAATCGCTGACTTCGATGGGCGAGCAAGCACCCTGCAAATCGTCGCTGCCGCCTTGGTAAACCAAAGGCACGCTGAGATACGCCTCGGGCATGTCTTTGTCGTTGGCTTTGCCCACCAATTCCAAGTGGTTCAAGTAAGCTGAGCCGTCCGCCCACTGGTAAGCGCGCGGCAACGGTGCCATGCACATGTTGGGGTCAAAGCTGAAGGCGTGGCGCGCCTTGCCGCCATTGAGCGTCGCCGACAGGTCTTGCAACTGAGGCGACACAAAGTTCCAATCGTCCAACGCGGCTTGCAAGGTGTCTGCCACGCCGGTGGCGTAATGTGCGGTCGACAAATCTCGCGAGACCACCACCAGTTGCCCATCGCGCGAGCCGTCTTTGTAGGTCGCCAGTTTCATTGTGCCCAATCCTTTTTTGCAAAACGCCACACGTCGCAGCAGCCAATAGCGCCAGATTCTAGAATCACCGCATGAGCCCAGATGTCTCCCCACCCGCCTGCCTAAGCCGCCGCGCTGCTTTGGGTGCACTCGCGATGGCGAGCGCGCCATTCTCTTGGGCACAAGCGCAGACTTGGCCAGGTTCGATGGCGCTGGAGTACGAGATCACAGGGACACGCAACGGCGTCAACACCAGCGCCAGTGGGGGCCTCACCTGGCAACGCAACGACCAAAGCTACATCGCGCGCTTGGACGTCACCACGCTGCTGATATTCAAGCGAGAACAAATCAGCAACGGCCTGCTCGCGCCCGATGGCTTGCGACCGCTTTTTTTTGAAGACCACAAGAGACGCATTCAACGGGCCGACTTTGACCCCGAGGGCAAGCTGGTCCGCTACAGCAACGGCCACCACATGCGCTGGCCGGATGACGGCCAGGATCGGGTCAGCATGCTGATCACGCTGGGGCGATTGACCCAAGCTGCCATGCAAGGTGGAGAGACCCGTTTTGAGCTGCCCGTCAGCGATGGCAACGATTGGCAGGTCTGGGGCTTTGACATTCAAGGCCGAGAAACCGTTGACACGCCTTCTGGCCCCTGGCCTGCCGTGCGTTTGGTGCGCGATGACGCAGACACGCGCGGGCAAGACACCCAGCTCTGGCTGGCGCCCAGCTTGCAGTGGTTGCCCGTGCGCATGCTGATCCGCGAAGCCAACGGCGACCTCGCCGACCAAACCTTGCGCGCTCACCGCCGCCTGGAGCCCCTGGCTTGAGGCGCTCACACACGGCGCTCTTGAAAAACCGCACGCGGACCACAACTACCTCCATCGGCGCACAGCCAATCACGCGTCGCCGTGGTTATGATGACTTCGCGACGTCCAGTTCGCATCCCAACGAGGTGGCCCTGATGAACATGTTGTACGACTCTGAGCACTTTTCAGTGGTGCACGTGGAAGCACTGCACGACGACGTCACCGAAACCCCAGAAGCCAGCACACCGGCGCCCCAAATGCCTCGCCACGCCTTTGAAATCGTCGACAAGCGCTCGGGCAAGGAACTGTTTTTGGACGGTGCATGGGCCGAATTGTTCCAAGAACGCCTGGCCGATTGGCAGCGCCGCACCCCGACGCGAGAAGAAGTCGAAGACACGCTCGATGGTTACGCCACCCTGGCACAAAACCCCTTGATCGTGCACTGACATGTGGCGGCGCGGCTGGGCGGCAGTGGCAGCCCTCCTGCTTGCGGCGTGCGCCACCACGCCAACGCTCAAAACACCCAGCCCGGAGGACTGGCGCACACTGAATGGCGCCCGAGTGATTTTGCTTGGCGAGCGCCACGACGGGCCCCAGCAAGAAAACATTCAAGAGCAAGTGGTCACCCACTTCATTGGCTCGCAGCAGCTGCAGGCTTTGGTACTGGAAATGGCGGACCACCCACAGCACACGCGTGGGTTGCCGCCAACCGCCAATGAGGCGCAAGTCCGTGCGGCCCTGAACTGGTCTGAAGCCGCTTGGCCATGGGCACGCTATCGCGGTCCCATCATGGCTGCGGTTCGCGCGCGGATTCCGGTATTGGGCGGCAACTTGCCTCACCATGAAATGGCCGCAGCCATGACACAAGCGTCTGAACTTGAACGCCGCCACCCCGAGCCCTGGGCGCGCCTGCAAAGCCTGGTACGCGATGGTCACTGTGGCTTGCTGCCCGAAGCACAAGTGCCGCGCATGACCCGCGTCCAGATCGCCAAAGACCAGCGCATGGCACAGACCGCGCTGCAAGCGCTGACCGACGCCGACCAAACGGGCACAGTGGTGGTGATTGCAGGCGCCGTGCACGCCAACAAACGCTTGGGGCTGCCCCTGCACCTGCCTCCCGACGTCGGCGTACGCGCCATCCACTTGATGGCCACGGGCGGCGAAGATGCAGCCCCTGGCGAATTTGATGCGGTTTGGCTCACCCCCGCTGCACCAAACGTCGACCATTGCGCGCAACTGCGCAAACAATGGTCAAACCACTCGCGCAGCGGCGCAGGCCCAGCCAACTGAACAGGCGTCAGCCAGGCCTTTCTCGCGGGTTCAGGCGTGGCGTTTGATGGCCGCAGCCAACGTCGCAGTCATCTGGTCGATCTGGTCAGGCTCGACGATGAAGGCAGGCGCAAAGACCAGGTTGTCGCCGGCGGGTCGGACCAAGACGCCAGACTGGTAGCAGTCCAAAAACACCTCGTAGCCGCGTTTGCCGGGCGAGCCGGGGATGGGCGCCAACTCCACCGCGGCGGCCATGCCCAAGCTGCGGATGCTGATCACGTTGGGCAAACCCGTGCAGGCGTTGTGCACGGCATCGCTGAGCACCGGTCCCATTTGCGCGGCCCGGTCAAAGAGTTGTTCTTCGTGCATCAAGCCAATGGCCGCCACGGCTGCCGCGCAGGCCACCGGGTGGCCCGAGTAGGTGTAGCCGTGGGCAAATTCGGAGAGGTGTTCGGGGCCCGACTCCAAGGCGTCAAACAAGGCGCGGCGCGCCACGATGCCGCCCAATGGGATGACGCCGTTGGTGACGGTTTTGGCAAACGTCATGATGTCAGGCGTGACCCCGAAATAGTCGGCGCCAAAGGCCTTGCCCAAGCGGCCAAAGCCGGTGATGACTTCGTCAAAAATCAGCAAAATGCCGTGCTGGTCGCAAATCTGACGCAAGCGCTGCATGTAGCCTTTGGGCGGGATGTACCAGCCCGCGCTGCCGGCCACCGGCTCGACGATCACCGCGGCCACGTTGCTGGGGTCGTGCAAGGCCAAGATGCGTTGTTCCAACTCCACCAGCGGGTCAAAATCCCACTCCGGCAACTCGTTGCGGATGTAGCTGTGCTTCTTGGGCTCGTGGATGAACTGCATGTGGTCCACGCGCGGCAGCAGCTGCGCCCCAAAGGCTTTGCGGTTGCCGGGAATGCCGCCCACGCTCATGCCACCAAAGTTCACGCCGTGGTAGCCCCGCTCACGGCCAATGAAGACCGTGCGCTGCGGCTGGCCGTTGGCGCGGTGATAGGCCAAAGCCAACTTCAGCGCGGTGTCGGCCGCCTCAGAGCCCGAGTTGCAAAACAAGACCTTGTCCAAACCGGCTGGCGCGATGTCAGCCACCGCATGCGCCGCTGCAAAGGCTTGGTCGTTGGTTGACTGGAAGGCCATGGCGTAATCCATGCGCCCCAGTTGGCGGGTGATGGCCTCGGCAATGGGTTTGCGGTTGTGGCCCAAACTCACACACCACAAGCCAGACACCGCGTCCAAGATCTGCCGCCCATCGTGGGTGGTGCAGTGCATGCCGTCGGCCGCGACCATGATGCGCGGGTCGCGTCGAAAATCGCGGTTGGGCGTGAACGGCACCCAATATGCGTCCAGATCTATTGCCTTGGCATCCATGTGACTCTCCTGCGTGGGTTGAACGATCGCGTTTGAAATTTCGCAATGGATCATTCTGGCACGCCAAGCACGCGCGCATCAAGCACCTGCACACCCGCGACACCTCGTTCTTGGCTGGCAAATGCTGCGACAATGAAATGTCATCATTTCAATCAAGCGCGCCGCCGCCCGCGCGTGGCCCCATGTCCAACCGCATCCCGCCCATTCAATGCCTACTCACCTTTGAGGCGCTGGCCCGTTTGCGCAGCGTCACCCAAGCGGCAGACGAATTGTGCGTCACGCCCAGCGCGGTGAGCCACCGCGTGCGCCAGTTGGAAAACGAGTTGGGTACCAAGCTGTTTGGCCGCGCCGACTTTTCGTTGACGACTGAGGGCAGCGAGTACCTCAGCCACGTGCGCGAGGGCTTGGCGGCGTTGGCGCACTTCCCCAGCAACACCGCCAACAGCGGGCGACGCAAACTGCGCATTGCGGTGACGCCGACCTTTGCCCGTTCCATTTTGATGCCGCGGCTCAAGCATTTCACCGATGCTTACCCCGAGATTGATTTGACGCTGCAAGTCTCCATCCCGCTGCTGGACGTGGTGGCTGAAGACGCGGACTTGACCATCCGTTACGGCACCGGGCGCTATGCGGACGTCGAACACCGCTGCATCCTCAAAGATGAAGTCACCCCGCTGGCTTCACCGGCTTACATCCGTGAACGCGGCCCCTTCCGCAGTCCAGAAGACTTGGTGGACGAACGGCTGTTGCGCTCGCCGCTGGAACCTTGGCGAACCTGGTTTGCCGCCCACGAGCTGGACTGGCCAGAGCCCACTGAGGGCTCATCGTTCAACGACGTGGGCCTGATGTGCGACGCCGCGGCGCAGTCACTGGGCGTGGCCTTGGTGCGTTTGCATTTGGGTGCACCCTGGCTGGACTCAGGGGCTTTGGTGCGCCTGTTTGAACGCAACGTGCCCAGCCCGCACGCCCACTACCTGTGTTGGCGAACCGGGGCGATGGAGCGCTGGGAGTGCGCACAATTTGCCGATTGGTTAGAAAAGTCGCTGCGTTGATGGCGCGCTTGACCACCCAGGCATGGATGATCGCCGCATGACGCATGCCCACGCCCCCGCTCACCCACGCGCTTGGGCCTTGGTCTTTGCGCTGGTGGTGGCCGCCACCCTGGCCCTGGGTTGGTTCACCTACCGAGCGGCGAAAACCACCGTCACTTCCTACGCGCTTGACGCTGCGCGCCAACAAGCGCAGACCATGACCTTGGTGCGCAACTTTTACTCTGAGCACATCGTTTCACGCGCCAAAGCCGCCGGCCTGTCTTTGAGTCACGACGCCAACGACAGCCACAGCATGCCGCTGCCGGCAACCTTCATGCTGGAGATTTCGGATTACTTCAAACAACAGCAACACGACGCACAAGTGCGCTTGTACAGCGATCAACCGTTTCCCTGGCGCGCGGCGAAGCGCCAGCTGGACGACTTTCAACTGATCGCACTGGCGCAGTTGCGCCAACACCCCGACCAGACCGTGCAACGCATCGAAACCGTTGGCGGCGAACAAATCCTGCGCTATGCACAAGCCGACCGCATGGGCGCCTCGTGCGTGGCTTGCCACAACGCCTACCCCGGCACCCCCAAAACCGATTGGCAAGTGGGTGATGTGCGTGGCGCTTTGGAAGTCAGCCTGCGTCTTCAACCCTGGCAGGACAAAGCCAATGCCGTCTTGAACCGCAGCTTTGGGTTTTTGGGCACCATGTTGCTGGGCGCCTTTGTCGCGCTGGTGCTGGCCTGGCGACGCATGCGCGCGGCCTGGCGCAGCAGTGAAGTGGCGGCACAAGCGCAAGCGCAGGCCAACGCCGAACTCAAACACGAAATCAGCCGCCGCAGCGCCATGGAAGACACCTTGCGCTTGTCTGAAACCAAATTGGCGACCATCTTTGCGGCCGCGCCAGAAGGTGTGGTGGTGGCGGACACCGACGGCATCATGAGTCAAGTCAACGCTGCCGTGTGCGAGATGTTTGGCTTCGATACGGACGAATTGATCGGCCGCAACATCACCATGTTGATGACCGCGCCCGACGCCGAAACCCACGACGGCCATTTGGCGCGCTACCTGAAAACGGGGCGAGAAAGCATGCTGTCGGGGCCGCGCGTGGTCCAAGCCCAGCGCAAAAACGGCAGTGTCTTCAGCCTGCGCGTGATGGTGCGCAAGACGCGCGACAGCGAAGGCGTCATGTACATCGCGGTCATGCAAGACCACAGCGCCATTGAGGCTCAGCAACGCGCGCTGGTCGAGGCCAAAAACCGCGCCGAAGAAGCCAGCCGACTCAAAACCCGCTTTCTGGCCAACATGAGCCACGAGATCCGCACGCCAATGAACGGCATCGTGGGCATGACCGAGTTGACGCTGGCCACCGACTTGAACGAGGAGCAGCGCCATTACCTCACCTTGGTGCAAGAGTCGGCCGACCACTTGCTGCACATCATCAACGACATCTTGGACTTTTCCAAGATTGAAGCCGGCGCGCTGCACGTCGAACGCGTGCCGTTTTCGCTGACGCAACTGCTGCAACACACGGTGCGTGCCTTCGAGGCCAGCGCCCGCACCAAACACTTGAGCTTGCAACTGGAACTGGCACCCGATGTACCCCAATGGGTCATCAGCGACCCCGTGCGCCTTCGGCAAATTTTGAACAACCTCTTGGGCAACGCCATCAAATTCACCGAGCGCGGCAGCGTGCACTTGAGGGTCAGCCACCAGGTCAGCGAGGGCGCGTTGTCCACGGTGCGCTTTGAAGTGCAAGACACCGGTATTGGGTTCAGCGCAGAGCAGGCGGAACATCTGTTTGACGCCTTTGTGCAAGCCGATGGCTCCATCACGCGCTCGTTCGGGGGCACAGGATTGGGCCTGGCGATTGTGCGCAGCACGCTGATGCTGCTAGGTGGCGATATCCGCGCCGAGGGCCAACCCGGTCAAGGCGCCCGCTTTGTGTTCACGCTGCCTTTACAACCGAGTTCGCCCGAGCATCGCCCCAGCACCAATGCCGCGCACATCACCCAAACACCTGCTCGACCTGAGGAAAACCAACGCGACACCGGCATCCGCGTGCTGCTGGTCGAAGACCACCAAGTCAATCAAATTTTGGCCCAAGCCATGTTGAAACGCCTAGGACACGAGTGCACCTTGGCCGTGAACGGCGAAGAGGCCTTGCAATGCCTGGCTCAAACGCACTTTGATGTGGTGCTGTTGGACGTCATGATGCCAGTGATGGATGGCCTCAGCACCCTGCGTGCCATGCAAGCGCGCGCCACGCCCGAACGGCCTCACCCCCCGGTGATCATGATGACCGCCCACGCCCTGAGCGGCGATCGGGAAAAGTTCTTGGCCGCAGGTGCCGTTGGCTACATCGCCAAACCCTATTCGCTGAGCGCGCTGAGCGCAGAGATCAAACGGGTCTGCACTCCGGCGCCTTGAACTTGAACCGGGCTCAACAGGCCGTGTACGAGCTTTCATCCACAAGGCTTCGTCCTTGTCCTACACTGCGCCGATGAACCCCGAGACCACCCCTCCCAGCCCGCAACGCCTGCAACTGGTGCTCAGTGCTTTGCGCACACATCTGCCCGAGCATTGCCTGCTGTGGCGCGAACCAGAAACCGTGCCCTATGAATGCGATGGCCTCACCGCTTACCGGCAGCGGCCCATGATCGTGGCTTTGCCCGAGACGGAAACCCAAGTCGCTGCGGTGTTGCGCACCTGCCATGAACTCAATGTCCCGGTGGTGGCGCGCGGCGCGGGCACGGGTCTCTCGGGCGGTGCCTTGCCGCACGCCCAGGGTGTGACCCTCTCGCTGGCCAAGTTCAACCGCATCTTGCAAGTCGACCCACTGCGTCAAGTGGCGGTGGTCCAGTCTGGGGTGCGCAACCTCGCCATCAGCGAGGCAGCAGGGCCACACGGGCTGTACTACGCACCTGACCCCAGCAGCCAAATCGCCTGCACCATTGGCGGCAACGTCGCCGAGAACTCCGGCGGGGTGCACTGCTTGAAATATGGCTTGACGGTGCACAACGTCCTGCAAGTCAAGGGCTATACCGCCAGTGGAGAGCCCATCACCATCGGCAGCGAAGCGCTGGACACGCCGGGCTACGACTTGTTGCCCGTGCTGATTGGCAGCGAAGGCATGTTGGCTGTGGTCACCGAGGTCACCGTGAAACTGGTGCCCAAACCGCGCTTGGCGCAATGCATCATGGCCAGCTTTGACGACGTGCGCAAAGCCGGTGACGCCGTGGCATCTGTCATTGCTGCGGGCATCATCCCGGCAGGATTAGAGATGATGGACAAGCCCATGACCGCTGCCGCTGAAGACTTCGTGCACGCGGGCTACGACCTCAACGCCCAAGCCATTTTGCTGTGTGAAAGCGACGGCACGCCAGAAGAAGTGGCGGACGAGGTTGCGCGCATGAGTGCGGTCTTGCGCGAAGCTGGGGCCACGGCCATTGCCGTGAGCAAAGACGAAGCCGAACGCCTGCGCTTTTGGAGCGGGCGCAAAAACGCCTTCCCGGCGTCGGGCCGCATCAGCCCCGACTACATGTGCATGGACTCGACCATCCCGCGCAAACGCTTGGCCGACATTTTGTTGGCCATTGCCGAGATGGAAAAGAAATATGGCCTGCGCTGCGCCAACGTCTTTCACGCCGGCGACGGCAACCTGCACCCGCTGATTTTGTTCGATGCCAACGACGCCGACGAGCTGCACCGCGCGGAACTGTTTGGCGCTGACATTTTGGAAACCAGCGTGGCCATGGGTGGCACGGTCACCGGCGAACATGGTGTTGGCGTGGAAAAACTCAACTCCATGTGCGTGCAGTTCAGCGACGCGGAACGCGAGCAGATGTTGGCCATCAAAACCGCCTTTGACCCCAAGGGTTTGCTGAACCCCGGAAAGGCCATCCCAACACTGAACCGCTGCGCCGAGTACGGCAAGATGCTGGTGCGGGGCGGCCAACTGCCCCACCCAGAACTCGAACGTTTCTGATGCACGCCGCCAGATGAAGGCCATCCGCGGATTCACCTGGCTGTTGTTGTTGCAAACCGCCGGCGAGTTGCTGGCGCGTGGGCTGCACCTGCCCTTTCCAGGCCCGGTGGTGGGCATGGCGATGTTGGTGTTGGCACTGTTTTGGTCGCCGGTTCGCGGCGACATCGAAGCCGTCGCGGGCTTTTTGCTCAGCCATTTGTCTTTGTTGTTTGTGCCGGTGGGCGTGGGCGTGATCAGCCACTTGGATCGCCTGCAAGACAGCGGCTGGCAGCTGGCGGTCATTCTGCTGCTGTCCACCTGGCTGGGCATGGCGGTCACCGCCTTGGTGTTGCGCGCGCTGTGGCCGCGTCAAGCTGCACACGGGACTGAGCATGACTGACTTCGTCCAGCTGTGGCTGTACCTCGCCTCAACCCCGCTGTTTGGCCTGACCGCGACCTTGCTGGCCTACGTGCTGGCCCACACGCTGTACACGCATGTCGAACAAGCACCATGGGCCAACCCCGTGCTGTGGTCGGTCGTGGTCCTGGCCAGTGGGCTGGCCATGAGCGATGTGGCTTACCCCACTTATTTTTCTGGCGCGCAGTTCATTCATTTTTTGTTGGGCCCAGCGGTCGTCGCTTTGGGCTGGCCGCTGTGGCTGCGCCGCGCCGAGTTGCGCCGCTACGGTTGGCGCTTGCTGGTCGCCGCCACGCTGGGCGGTGCAGCGGCCGCAGGCAGTGCGGCGGCCTTGGCCTGGGCGTTGGACTTGCCCGCCGATACTTTGTGGTCTTTGGTACCCAAATCGGTGACGGCCCCAGTGGCCATGGGGGTGGCCCAAACCATTGGCGGCATTCCCGCCCTGGCGGCAGTGTTTGCCGTCATCACTGGCATGATTGGGGCCTTGAGCGCCAGCCGCTTGTTTGGCCTGATGGGGCTGGGACACAACGATGTGGACTGGCGCATCCGTGGGTTCGCGCTGGGCACGGCCGCGCACGGCATTGGGGCGGCGCGGGCCTTACACGTCAATGCCGACGCAGGCGCTTATGCCGGTTTGGCGCTGGGGTTGCAGGTGCTGCTGGCCTCGGTCTTGATTCCCTTGGTCGCCCAAATGTGGTCTTGAGCGACGCCAGGGCTCACCAAGCGTCGACATAAGGTTTGCACTGGTCTTCGATGCGCCCACGTGGCAAGTGACGCGCCAACCAAGCACGGGTCTGCGCCGGGTCGATGACGTCGTCGATCTCCAGCGTGGTCGCCATGTTCAATGCCTCGCCCTTGGCTTTGTACGCTTGCAGCAGCTGTTCAAACAAAGCCTCACGCTCGGGGCCTTCGGGCTTGCCTTCCAGCTCTTTTTTGAATCCCAGGCGCACGGCCCCTTCCAAGCCCATGCCACCAAACTCACCTGTGGGCCAAGCGCACAGGGCTTGCGGCGCATGAAAGCCCCCGGCCACCACGCCCATGGCGCCCAAGCCATAGCCTTTGCGCAGGACGACACCCAAGCTGGGCACGCGCAAATGTGCGCCAGCCAAAAACATGCGTGCGGTGTGGCGCACCTGCGCGCGGGTCTCGATGTCGGGCCCAACCATGAAGCCTGGGGTATCGACAAAGCTGATCAAGGGGATGCCGTGCACGTCGCACAAGCGCATGAAGTGCGCGGCTTTGTCCGCTGCATCGGGGTCGATGGCGCCGCCCAAGTGGCTGGGGTTGTTGGCCAGGACGCCCACGGCTTGGCCTTCCAAACGCGCCAAAGCAGTGTGCATGCCCACGCCATAGCCGGTGCGCAACGGCAAGACGCTGCCTTCGTCAAACACCTGGTGCACAACGGCCAAGGTGTCGTAAACGCGCAGCCGATTTTCGGGCACGGCGTCGCGCAAGCCGCTGCCATCGGGCACGCTCCAACTTGGCCAATCGCCTTGGAAATATGACAGGTAGCGGCGCACCACATCGGCGGCTTGCGCCTCGTCGTCGACCAAGATGTCAATGACGCCGTTGGCGTGCTGAACCTCGGCTGGGCCCACGTCCTCAGGCTTGAACACCCCCAGGCCGCCGCCCTCGATCATCGCCGGCCCCCCCATGCCGATGTTGCTATCGCGCGTGGCGATGATGACGTCACAACAGCCCAGCAAGGCGGCGTTGCCAGCAAAGCAACGGCCCTGGACCACGCCGACCACCGGCGCCACGCCGCTCATGACGGCGAAGTTGGCAAACGTGGGGATGTGCAAACCCGCGACGATGGGCATGTCCACATCACCGGGGCGGCCGCCGCCGCCTTCGGCCCACAAGACCACCGGCCAGCGGTGGCGCAAAGCCTGCTCCAGCACACGATCCATCTTTTGGTGGTTGCGAAACCCTTGCGTGCCCGCCAGCACCGTGAAGTCATACGCCATCAACAAACAAGTCGCGTTGCTGGCGCCAAACTGTTGGGCGTTCACCGTGGCCGTGCCGGTGATCAAACCATCCGCCGGGGTATTGGCGCGCAAGTCCTCGATGCTCCGGCGCTGAGTCTGCGCCGCGACGGCCAAGCCGCCGTACTCCAAAAAGCTGTCGACATCGGCAGTGGCGGCGATGTTCTCGCGTGCGCTGCGCTGGCCTTTGGCGTGGCGCTTAGCCACCGCCTCGGGGCGCGCGGCGTCGAGCAACAAGGCTTGGCGATCCAAGACGCGCTGCAAGTCCGCACGTGGGCCGCTCAAACTTTTTTCCGCTTGCGTGGCTGATGGGTTTGTGGCGGCGACAGACTCAGCCCCAGATGCGGCCGGGGTTTCGGGTGCCGGTGCCGCGACGCTCACTGGCAACAAACCCATCAAGACATCGCCTTCTTGCACCACCTCACCGGCTTGCACCGTGCAATGCCCGACTTGGCCATCGCAAGGTGCGCACAACTCGTGCTCCATCTTCATGGCCTCCAAGATGATCAACACATCACCTTGGCGCACGACATCGCCGATTTTCGCCATCACCTGCACCACGCCACCGCTCATGGGCGCTTGCACCGACTGATTTGCCATACACGTCTCCTCGTGCGGGCATTGTCGACAGCAGCGCTGCACCGCGCAGGTCAAGCCGGTGACAGCGCCCTCATACGTGCAGCAACAAGTGGCGTCGCTCCCAAGGGCTGATGACCTCAAAGAACTGCTGGTACTCGGTCGCTTTGATGGCGCAATAGGTGTCGATGAAGTGGGTGCCCAACATCTCCGCCAGCGGCTCACATGCGCGCAAGGTCTCGATCGCTTCGTTGACGTGACCAGGGAATTGCTGCGGTTCCTTGTAGGCGCTGCTGGCCAGGGCTGGCGTGGGCTCCAAGCCTTGCTCCATGCCCAGCAAACCACAAGCCAGGCTGGCCGCAATCGCCAAATAGGGGTTCACATCCACACCGGCCAGGCGGTTTTCAACGCGGCGGTTTTCCGGCTGGGCGCGCGGCACACGCAAACCGCAGGTGCGGTTGTCGTAACCCCAGTGCAGGTTGATGGGCGCCGACACGTCGGGGGTGAATCGGCGATAGGAGTTCACATAAGGCGCAAACAACAAAGTGGCCGCAGGCAAATAGCGTTGCAAGCCCCCAATGAAGTGGCGAAACTCCGCAGACTCACTGCCGTCGGCTTGAGAGAACAAATTGAGTCCCGTGGCCTGATTCAACACACTGTGGTGCAAGTGCATGGCGCTGCCAGGCTGTCCTTGCATGGGTTTGGCCATGAAGGTGGCGTACATCTGGTGGCGAATGGCCACCTCGCGCACCGTGCGCTTGAACAAGAAGGCTTGATCCGCCAAGGCCAAGGGGTCGCCGTGGTCCAGGTTGATCTCCATTTGGGCAGTGCCCATCTCGTGCACCAAGGTGTCCAGGGCAATGCCTTGCTCCTCACACCAGTCGTACATGACATCAAAAATGTCGTCGTATTCATTGACCGAGTCCACCGAGAAACTTTGCATGCCCGCTTCGGTGCGCCGCGTCCGTCCAATCGGCGGTTTCAGCGGGATGTCCTCATCAGGCTCCACCTGCACCAGATAAAACTCCATCTCAGGCGCCACCACCGGCGACCAGCCATGCTGCGCGTAGCGGGCCATGACCTGGCGCAGCACGTGGCGCGGTGACAAATCCACCGCTGCGCCATCAAAGCTGAGACAGTCGTGAATGATTTGGGCTGTCGGCTCTTTGGCCCAGGGCACCGGGCGGATGGTTGTGGCATCGGGCAACAGCAACATGTCCGGGTCGGCCGCCGAGGTGTAGTCCTCTTCGGGATAGCCTCCTGTGACCGTCATCGCGAACACCGCTTCAGGTAAGCGCAGTCCGTACGCCGGCTTGTATTTGTGGCGCGGCACGATCTTGCCGCGGGCTTGCCCCGCCATGTCGGGGATCAAACACTCCACCTCAGTGATGCGGTGTTGGTCCAGCCACTGTTCAATGGCAACCACGGCGGGTTGAGATGACTCAGACATGTGTGCTCACTTTCAACGTCGAGACCCGAAACCCATGCGAGACAACAATCGGTCTTTGCGCACCAGTTGGTGAAATAGTGCGGCCACCACATGGGCAACAATGGTCAACATCAACAATTTAGCCACCACACCATGCACCAAACGCGCAGGTGCGACGTGAAAATCTTCGGGCAAAACACCCTGCCCTTGGAAGACCACGGCCGGCAGATCAAACGCCAAGGCCATGCCGATGCCCGACGCCACCATCAGGGCCACGAGACCATACAACGCCCAATGCGCCAGGGGCGCCAAACGGTCCGCCCAAACCATGCCGGTGGTGGCGTGCGGTGGGTGCTGTGTGCTGAGTCGGGTGATCAAACGCGACACCAACAAAACCCCAATCAGCAGCCCCACCGTCATGTGCCCGCGCAAAGCACCCACTTTGGCTGGGTCACTGTTGGCCATGGACTCCAATGCGGTGCTGCCCATGAACAAGGCGACGCTGATCATCAACGCCATCAACCAATGCAAGAACACCAACCCCGCGTGATATCGACGAACCTCTGACATGTTTTTCTCCCTGATTTTTTCGCAACACAACTCAATGCCCATGCTAGCGCCAAACCGGGCGCTTCGACCAGTCGTTGGATCAAGCTTTCGCTGAATAATCACGCGCACCAAAAATAGCGGAACCGACGCGCACCAGGGTGGCACCGCTGGCCACCGCCGCCTCCAAGTCGCCACTCATGCCCATGGACAAGGTATCCACTCCCCAGCCTTGTTGCTGCCAACGCTGGAACAGGGCTTGGGCGGGCGCAAACACCGCGCACTGCGCCGCAAAACCTTGTACCGGGTCGGGGATGCACATCAGCCCTCGCAGTCGCAAGCGCGGCAATTCGCGAATGGCCTCGGCCAACTCATCGGCTCCAGCCAGTGTGACGCCTGACTTGCTCACCCCCCCGTCGACGTTGACCTGAACACAGACCTGCAAAGGCGGCAAATCACTCGGGCGCTGTTCATTCAATCGCTGAGCGACTTTGAGCCTGTCCACGGTTTGCACCCAATCGAAGTGCTTCGCAACCAAGCGGGTCTTGTTGCTTTGCACAGGCCCAATGCAATGCCAAGTCAATTCGGCCCGCGCGGATGACAAGGTCTGGATCTTGGTCACCGCCTCTTGGATGTAGTTCTCACCAAACGCCGTTTGACCCGCCGCCTGCACCGCCGCGACGGCCTCAGGCCCAAAGGTCTTGGAGACCGCCAACAAAGACACACTGCCCGCTGGCCGGCCAGCCGCTTGTTCAGCCGCTGCGATGCGATCGCGCACCGCCTGCCAATGCCGTTTCAAGTCTGCCGCTGTCGCCGTTGTCATGCTCACCCCCGTGTTTTTACGCGCCCACGCCCCGCCGCCCATAATGCAGCTTTTGATCTTTCGACCCGGAAAAGCCACCATGAGCAACGTCAACCCCAAATCATACGAAGCCACCACCCCAACCCGCTGTGCCTTTATTGGCTTGGGGGTGATGGGTTACCCCATGGCCGCGCATTTGGCCCTGGCGGGCCACAGCGTCTGCGTCTACAACCGCACCGCCAGCAAGGCGCAGGCGTGGGTAGAAGAGATGAAGGCCGCAGGCGTTGCGCCTGAACGCCTGTCCACTGGCGAGACCCCTGAGCAGGCCGCACAAGGTGCAGACTTGGTCTTTGCCTGTGTGGGCAACGACGACGATTTGCGCACGGTGACCACGGGCGAGGGCGGCGCTTTTGCTGGCATGCGCCCAGACAGCGTGTTCATCGACCACACCACGGCTTCGGCCAACGTGGCCCGCGAGTTGGCCAGCGTCGCAGCAGCACGCGGCTTGCACTTCATTGACGCGCCCGTGTCAGGTGGGCAAGCGGGCGCACAAAACGGCATGTTGACGGTGATGTGTGGCGGTGAGGCGCAGGTATTTGAGCGCGTACAACCCGTCGCCATGGCGTTTTCGCGTGCCTTCACCCTCATGGGCGAAAGCGGCGCTGGCCAGTTGACCAAAATGGTCAACCAAATTTGTATCGCTGGTCTGGTGCAAGGCCTGAGCGAAGCCATCGCCTTTGGTCAACGCGCCAAACTCGACATGAACTTGGTCTTGGACGTGATTGGCAAAGGCGCCGCCCAAAGCTGGCAAATGGACAACCGAGGCAAAACCATGGTGCAAGACCAATTTGAATTTGGCTTCGCCGTGGATTGGATGCGCAAGGATTTGGGCCTGGTGTTGGACGAAGCCAAAAGCAATGGCGCGCGTCTGCCCGTCACGGCCTTGGTCGATCAGTTCTATGCCGATGTGCAAGCCCTGGGCGGGCAACGCTGGGACACCTCCAGCCTGATTCGCCGCTTGCGCTGAAACGTGTGCGCATAAGAAAACGCCTGCCTGGTGGAACACCGGGCAGGCGTTTGGGTCAGAGACCGCTCAAGGCGGCGACACTCAATTGCCGCTGGGTTTCGCGGCCGACGCGGGCTTGGCAGGCGGCTTCAAACGCAACAGCTCTTGCTCGCTGATCAACTCAACCACACGCACCACGCCTTGCACGCCGGGCACGCGCCGTGCAATTTCGGTGGCGCGAGCGGCCTCGTCAGACGTCAACAAGCCCATCAAGTACACCTGCCCACGATCCGTGACCACCTTGACGGCACTGGAGTCCACCTTCTCGTCGCTAATGAAGGCCACCTTGACGCGCGACGACAACAGGGTGTCCGCCGCACGCTGCGTGGTGGAGGCGTTGCCCGCCACCGCCAACTCATTGATCACCAACAACACGTTCTCACCGCGCTTGGCCACTTCTTCGGACACCGCCTTGAGCGCCTCGGTGGGCACTTCTCCGGTCAGCAACACGCGGCGGTTGAAACTGGTCACGCCCACATGGCCCTTGCCCGCCAGGGCTTTGTCGATTTCACCGCCCACTTTGACTTCGATGGCGTTGTCTTCAACGACCGTCCCCGTGGTGCGGCGATCGTTGGCCACCATGGCGGTCGCAGCCGCACCGCCAATCACCAGCGGTGCGCAGGCGCTGGACACCAATGCGGCCAAAGCCACCGTGCCCAACGCGCGCGAAGTTCTCATCCATTTCATCTCTTCACTCCTTGATTTCTTCGCCCAGCAACTGGGCATCCAAACCGTCACACAATGCATGCAAAGCCATGTGCTGCAATTCCAAGACGCGCCCCAGGCGCGCATGTTCGATGCTGATCACCACATCGGTGTCCAACAAACTGTTCAAGACCTCACCGCCATCGCCCCCGACCAGGGCCACCACAGTCATGCCCAGGTCTTGCGCGGCATCGATCAAAGGCACCAAGCTGGTCTCGGCTGACGCCACACTCAAGACCAACAAAACATCTTCGGCGGACGCCCAAATGTTCAAACGTCGCAGCAAGGTGGTCGCATCATCACCGTCACCACTGTGCAAAGCCTGAGCCGCCAGGCCAGGGCGCTCGCGTTCAAACCCGGCCAACAACAAATGGCTGACATAAGTCGCCAAGGCCGCGGTTGGTCCGGCACCAACACTCCACACCTTGCCCCCGCTGGTGACCGCCGCCAAAATGGCCTCCACCGCAGCGCTCAACGGTGGCACCAGTAATGGGGCGATTTGGTATTTGCAATCCGCGCTGTCGATGAATTGCTGTTCCAAGCGGGCTTCAAGCATGCGCGCATGATAGCGCCGCGAGGCCAGCACCAAGCTCAGTCTTCGAGGAAAAATGCCGCTTGCAGCCAATCGAGTTGCGCCGCTTGACCGCACTGAGCGGGCGTCACCCCCACCACATCGAAACGACACGCGGGCAACTGCGTCCAAGTGCTCAGGTAATGTCGCGCCGCCAACACCAAGCGCGCGCGTTTGCGCGCATCGACGCTGGCCCAGGCACCGCCAAAACGTGCGTCGCGCCGGGCCCGCACCTCGACGAAGACGACCGTCCCATCAGGCTCTTGCATAATCAAGTCCAACTCGCCGCCACCGCGCCCTGGGGTTTGAAACTGGCGCGCCAACAGCTTCAAACCTTGCGCTTGCAAATGGGCCAGGGCCCAGTCTTCGGCCTCGTCTCCACGCGCCTTGGTGGTCTTTTTTGTGAACAGGTGTGCCATTGACCTCTCCCTACAGCCTCGCTTTGCAAGCAGCCCGACAAGTGGCGGGTGAGCAAGATTATCCAAAGGGCGCGCTTTACATGGTGGCCACACCGATTGGCAACTTGGCTGACATCAGCCTGCGCGCCCTTTGTGTGCTCGACTTGGCCGATCGCATCGCCTGCGAAGACACCCGACACACAGCCCAGCTGCTGAACGCCTATGGCTTGAACAAGCCATTGTTGCCCCTGCACCAACACAACGAGCAAGGCGCATCACGGAAAGTGATCGATCACTTGCTTGCGGGTGAACGCGTGGCCTACGTCAGTGACGCCGGCACGCCAGCCATCAGCGACCCTGGGGCGATCTTGGTCCACAGCGCGCAACGCCAAGGGGTCCGCGTCATTCCGCTGCCAGGCGCGTCCAGTGTGACCACGCTGCTCAGCGCCACCGGCGTGGCCCAGCAACACGACGATTGGGCGCACCAAGGCTTTGGGTTCAGCGGTTTCCTGCCACCCAAAGGCCAGAGTCGCCAAGCCGCTTTGCAAGCCCTCGCCCAAAGCGCCCGCACCGAGGTGTGGATGGAAGCCCCGCACCGTTTAGACAAACTGGCGGTTGAGGTCCATGCCTGGGGCCAACGGCCCTTGACCATTGGCCGAGAACTGAGCAAGCGCTTCGAGCAAATCGCCACCGTGCCATGCCAAGACTTGGCCGCTTGGTTGGCCGCCGATCCACTGCGCAGCAAAGGGGAATTTGTTTTTGCGTTGGCACCGACAGAGCGCAAGGAGGCACCCGATGATGCGCAGGCCATGGCGCTTTTGGATGTGCTGTTGCAAGAGTTGTCGGTCAAGTCAGCCAGCCGCATCGCCGCGCAACTCACGGGTGGCAACAAAAAGGCCCTTTACGACTTGGCCTTGTCACGCAAACCTGAGCGCGACTGAGCGCCGCCAGCGCAGGTCTTCAAGGCTTGCGGCTGATGTCTTGCACGTCAGTGATCTGCGCCGCGTCCACAGGCCGCTCTGGCACGTCCTGCGCAGCCGTCTGGCGGCCGCGCCGCGCAAATCCGCCGTCGCGCGATGCGCGCCAGACTTGATCACGCGTGCTGCGCGCCCGTTGCCAAACCACGTGTACCGGGTGTTTTTGGCCAGTGATCAAAGACCACAACATGGCGACCAGCAAAAACACCGAGGCCAAAGCCATGAGCCCCAGCACGAACACCAGCCCCACGACCAACAACAAGGCGCGGAAGAAAAACGCAAACAACTGATTGATCAAGTCCATGGTGAATCCAGTTGAGGGCAACAGCCGCGAATTCAAGCCGGCAAATCGACCACCAACGGCTCGACCCGCACCTCGCCGTCCCGGGTCGAAAAGCGCGTCCACGCGTCTTGTACCTCAATGCGAATCGGCGCGCGCGGGTTGGCATACACGTGCTTGGCCAACCAGGTCCGCTCCTCAGCCAAAGCGGCATCATCACGCAGTCGCAAACTCCACACCCGTGCGTTGCTGTCCCAGCGGTAGCCGCGTGCCTTGAGCGCGTCTTTGGTCTCAAAGGGTGCTCCGACGGCCGACAAGCGGTATTGCAGGCTTTGGCTGCGCGCCCACAACTGTTGTAACCCCGAACGGCCATCATTCAAGCTTTGTGTCAACACCGACAACAGCGCGTGGCAGTCGGCATCGGCCCGGTGCGCGTCATAAAACAAGCCCGCGTCGGCCGCCAAAGCCTCCAACTTGGCCGAGCTGCGGCCTTGTGCTTTCCAATCCAAATCGGCAAACGAACAAGCCCAGGGCAAGTGCACGAACTGCGGCAAGCGCGCCTCCACAAAGGGGCGATCAAATGCGGCGTTGTGTGCCACCACCCAAGTGACCCCTTGCATGATGTCGGCAATCGCCGCCTCGTCCAACGCTTGACCACGCACCATGTCGTCGGTGATGCCCGTCAAACTGATGATCTCTGCCGACAGCGCGCGCTGCGGGTCTTCAAAACCATCAAAGACACGCACCGCGCCCACCGGTTGGCCGCTGTGGATGTCCACATCCACCACCACCAAGGCCAGTTCGATGATGCGGTCGCTTGCCGATTGCAGGCCAGTGGTTTCGGTGTCAATGATGGCGACGCGCTGCGTCACGGCGCCCGGACCGGCGCTTGGGTAACTGGGCGGCGGCGTCATGCGGCGCAAAACCTTGTAGTCGCCACTGGCTTCCAAGGCCTGGGCCATGGCCTCCAGCGACATGGGGGCCGACGCTTTGCTGGCGCTGACCTTGGGTTTGCGCGGCTTTTTGGTAGGCGCGCTCAATGACGCATCGCCCAAAGACGTGTCCAACCAATCAAAACCCAGTTGATCGGAATGCGCGCTCATGCCAACTCCCTCGTGTGAACCCCATCGCTGGGCCGCAGTGTAACGACGTCAAAACAAACGCCGCCCGGGTGCCGCAAACCAGCAGCATCGGGGCGGCGTTGTTCGCGCCTGGTGTGCGTGTTGAGGACGCTCAGTGTTTGCCCGTCAACTTGTCTTTGAGCTTGACGATGCCCAAGGCGTTCATGACCATTTTTTCGTAGAAAGGCTCGCTGGTGCCCTTGGTCATCTTGCGCAAGAAGTATTTTTCAAACGCAACTTTGGCCAAGTGCACCCACTTGCCTTCGCCAAACCAGTTGACGTTGCGCGGCGGGATTTGCGGCACCGCCACGAAACAGGCGCCGGTGTCGCCAAAATCGGCCAGGCACATGGTGTTCCAGGTCGCTTCGTGGGTGGGCTGCTTGCCGTCCATCAACTCGCGGATGTTGTGCACAGTCGCCGTGACCATGGACTCGATCATGTAGCCCGTCTTGGGCGTGCCTGTCGGCACAGGGGTCGGCTCCACCGGAGGAATCGCCACGCACACCCCCACGCTGAAAATGTTGGGGTACTTGGCGTTGCGCTGGTGCTTGTCGATGGTGATGAAGCCACGCGGGTTGGTCAAACCCTCGATGCCAAACACCGCGTCCACGCCCTTGAAAGCCGGCAGCATCATGGAAAACTTGAAGGGCAATTCGTGCTCTTTCTTGACCGTACCGTCGTCGTTGTGCTCGGTGACGAACATCTTGCCAGCTTCCACCTTGGTCGTTTTGGCGTTGCAAATCCACTTGATGTGGCGGTCACGCATGGCCGACTCCAACAAGCCTTTGGAGTCACCGACGCCACCCAAACCCAAATGGCCGATGTACGGCTCAGACGTCACAAAGGTCATGGGCACTTGGTCGCGCAGGCGGCGGCGGCGCAAATCGGTGTCCATGATCATCGCGAACTCATAAGCCGGACCAAAGCACGACGCACCCTGCACGGCGCCAACCACGATGGGGCCAGGTTCGGCCACAAATTGGTCCCAGCCAGCAGACTCTGCGTGGGCGACGTGACACACCGAACTGGTGTGGCCGTGCGGCCCCATGCCTTCGACTTCATCAAAAGCCAGCTTGGGGCCAGTGGAAATGATCAGGTAGTCGTAGTCGACCGTGCTGCCATCCAACAACTCGATCTTGTTTTCGTCGGGGTGGACGCGCTTGGCCGCCTGGGGGATCAAGTCGATGCCACGGCGGTTCAAAACCGGGGCCAACTCCAACTCAATGTCCTTGCGCTTGCGCCAATTCACTGCCACCCAAGGGTTGGAGGGCACGAAGTGGAATTTGGGCGAGTCGCTGATGACCGTGACCTTGTCGTTGGGGCCACACAGGGCTTTCATCTCGTATGCAGCGGGCATACCGCCAATGCCTGCGCCCAAAATCACAATGTGTGCCATGCTGGTCATCTCCTGAAGTCAATGGATGTGCGTGCAGCAGGCTTGCGTCACGCTGACACATACTGCACGGGGTATCTGGCATTCTAGTTTGATCGGCTTTCGCTGCACAAGGGCTTTAGGGGTAATTCCTAGGCCAAGGCAGCGCAGCCCGCGCCAGTCCAGTATCCCCCAGCGCTCGCCAAAATGACAGGCACTGCAGGCTTTTTTCGGCGCGACAATGGCGGTCGGCACAGACACACCGCGCATCGTCTTAGACACCTTGCGCCAACATTCCACCAAAGGCTTAGATTCTCATGTTCGCCTGCGAGCACCTGATCAAACACTTCGGCCCCAACCGCGTGGTCGACGACTTGAGCTTTGCCATCCAACCCGGCGAATGCCTGGGCATCATCGGCCCCAACGGCGCGGGCAAAACCACCACCATCCGCATGTGCTTGGGGCTGAGCAGCCCTGACCAGGGGCAGGTGCGTTACACCGACGCTGGCGGCGTGCCGCGCCACATGCCGCAGGACGCGCTGGCCATCAAGCAAGAGCTTGGCGTGGTCAGCCAAATGGACACCTTGGACCCGGACTTCACATGTGCCGAGAACATCCGCATCTATGGCCGCTACTTTGGCCTGAGCCAGGCGCAACTAGACGAGCGCGTGCCCGCACTGCTGGACTTTGCAGTCCTGAGCCACAAAGCCAAAAGCAAACCCTCAGACCTCTCGGGTGGCATGAAGCGGCGCCTGTCGCTGGCGCGGGCTTTGGTCAACAGCCCGCGCTTGTTGTTGCTGGACGAGCCCACCACCGGCCTGGACCCGCAAGCGCGCCACCTGATGTGGGAGCGCCTGCAAGCCTTGATGCAAACCGGCACCTCCATTTTGTTGACCACCCACTTCATGGACGAAGCCGAGCGCCTGTGTGACCGACTGCTGGTCCTCGACCACGGGCGCAAGATCGCGGAGGGCACGCCGCGCGAGCTGATCGCCAGCCACATCGAGCCCGAAGTCATCGAGGTCTACGGTCAGGACGCACACACCGTGTTGGACACCGAAGCCGCCGCCTTGGCCGAGCGCACCGAGCGCTCGGGCGAGACGCTGTTCCTCTACACCCGGCAAGCGCAGGCACTGGCCAGCGCCTTGGCGCAACACCCGCAGTGGCGCAGCTTGCACCGCCCGGCCAACTTGGAAGATGTGTTCTTGAAACTCACAGGCCGACAAATTCGGGAAGAAGCATGATGAGCAGCACCCCCAACCCCTGGCGCGCGCCGCAGATCACGGCACGCTTTTGGCCCGTGTTCATGCGCAACTTTTTGGTCTGGCGCAAACTGGCCATCCCCAGCCTGGTGGGCAACATCGCCGAGCCACTGATTTGGTTGGTGGCCTTTGGCTACGGCATGGGCGCCTTGGTGGGCAGCGTCGAGCACCAAGGCCAAACCGTGCCCTACATCTTGTTTTTGGCCAGCGGCAGCATTTGCAT
>JALRFN010000017.1 GCA_023268425.1 Burkholderiaceae bacterium
GCTTCAGTCTTGAGGGGCTGTGATCGGGGACGCGCACCACTGCGTGGCTCCGGGGATAAGCGGCAATGGCCTGCAACTGCATCAAGATGGTGTTCAAGTCCATGGGCCCGTGCTCGCCGTCAATCAGCAACCAATCAAAGCCGGCGGTGGCACAAATTTCCGTGCTGTAAGGGCTGGACAGGCTCAGCCAATACCCGATTTGGGCTTGTTTTGCAGCCAAAGCTGCTTTAAAGCTGTTGGTGGGTGTATTCATTTGAACGTGAACTCCAGTTTGCCCAAGGGGCCGTAGTCGGCCACAAAAAAATCGCCGACAGCGGCCGGGACGGGTCGCGTGAACGAGCCCGCCAAAACGATGTGGCCCGCCTCCAAAAACTCACCCCAAGGTGCGAGCTTGTTCGCCAACCACGCCACCCCGATTGCGGGGTCACCTTGCACGCCAGCGGCCAATCCGGTTTCTTCAACCACGCCGTTTTGGCGCAAGACCGCGCCACACCAGGCCAAGTCTGTCGCACGAGGCTGAATGCGCTCCCCCCCCACGACGATGGCCGCATTGGCCGCGTTGTCGCTGATGGTGTCGAAGACCTTGCGCATTTTGCCGCTGTGGCGGTCGAGTTGTTCAATGCGCGAGTCGATGATTTCAATCGCTGGCGTCACGTATTCGGTGGCGTCCAGCACCTGTTCGACGGTCACGTTCGGGCCCTTGAGCGGCGCCTTGAGCACAAACGCCAACTCGACCTCGACCCTGGGCTTGATGAACTTGCTCATGGGCAACGCCAGCGTCTGACCCGGCGTGCAGGTGAACAGCATGTGGTCCAGCAAGGTGCCGTAATCGGGCTCATCGATTTGACTGGCTTGCTGCATGGCCCGCGAGGTCAAACCAATCTTGTGACCAATGACACGGGCCCCCGCGGCGACTTGCTGCGCGACCCAGGCACGGCTGATGCGGTAGCCGTCTTCCATGGTCATCTCAGGAAAACGCTTGGAAAAGTGCTCGACTTGCTCGCCACTTTGCGCACTGCGCTCAAGCTCGGCGGCCAGGGTTTGAATTTGCTCAGGATTCATCATGAAAACAAGGGGTGGAGTGAACTGTGTTT
This sequence comes from Burkholderiaceae bacterium, assembly GCA_023268425.1. Lineage (GTDB taxonomy): Bacteria > Pseudomonadota > Gammaproteobacteria > Burkholderiales > Burkholderiaceae_C > RS62. Next base: position 1,095 of record JALRFN010000017.1, read on the forward strand.
GACACCGAAAACCTCGGTGCCTTCGTCAATCTGCAGGGTCACGCCAATGGCCTGATCGCCCATCATCGGATCGAAAAACGCTTTCGCGACCTCAGTGAGTGCTTGACCCACCGACTCGTGCACGCGGCTGGAACGGCCAGAACCCATGCGCAAGTTGAGGTACACGAAGCCGTAGTCACCGCTGCCGCCTGCCGCTTGGCCGGCCGCACCGCCGTCAGCAATCGCTGCATGCGCTGCGGGATAAGCCAAGACGCGCGTGCCGCCAACAGGGAACACCGCTTGGCCTTGCTCGTCGCGTTGCGCAATCATGGTGTCAGCCAACTGGCGACACAGTGCCCCCATGTCACAACGTGCATCCAGATTGGGCGTGTACAAAATCACCAGGTGTGGCATGTGCCTACCCCCTCACAAGCGCGTGCTGATGGCGGTGTAGCCGTCAGCAGCCGAGGCCACAGGCTTGGGCACTTGCGAGCCATCTTGCGGGGTGACCTCGAACACCGCGTTCAACTGACCCGTGCCGCTGGCGCCAAAGTACGGCGTGACCACGTCCACAGCGCCATCGTAAGCCGTCCAGCCCAAGGCCCCCATCAACATCGCCGTGTCATGCATGAAGCCTTCACCGTGGCCTTTGCTGGCATACTCGGGCAGCATCTCGCAAAACGCCGACCACTCGCGGTTCGCCCACATCTGCAGCACTTGCTTGTCCAACTGCTCCAAAAATGGGCTCCAAATTTTGAATGCGTACTCTGGGGCCAAACCGTTTTGCGCAAAGCGGTGACTCAAACTGCCACTGGCCAGAAATGCGACCTTGCCGTCATAGTGCGCTTCCACAGCCTGGCGAAACGCCCAACCCAGACGCGCACTGTCATTCAGGTAATGCACCATGCACAGCGCCGACACCGACACCACCTTGAAGTGTTGATCGGGGTTCATGTAGCGCAGCGGCACCAAGGTGCCGTACTCGGGGTTCAACGAGGTGGCGTCGTGCGCCAAGGTTTCCACACCGTGTTCGTTGGCGACCTTGGCCAACAAATGACCGAGCGCCGGATTGCCCGGCGATTCGAACGTCATTTGGTTGATGAAGTGCGGCAGCTCGTTGCTGGTGTAGTCGCCCTTGAAGTGCGGCGCGCAGTTGATGTGGTAGTTCGCGTTGACCAACCAGTGCGTGTCGAACACGACCAGCGTGTCCACGCCCAACTCCCGACAACGGCGACCAATCTCGATGTGACCGTCAATCGCGTCTTGACGCGAGCCAAAGCGTGGACCCGGCTGTTCGCTCAGGTACATGCTGGGCACGTGGGTGATTTTGGCCGCCAGAGCAAGTTGTCCCATGATGAATCTCCTGTTCAAACACCCCAGTGTGGGATGTGATGGCTGCCCATAGACACC
>JALRFN010000063.1 GCA_023268425.1 Burkholderiaceae bacterium
GCCAATATGGCCAAGTACCTCGCCGCCAAAGCGTCGTGGGAAGCCGCCAACGTGTGTTTGCAAACCCATGGCGGTTTTGGTTTGGCGTGTGAGTACGACATCGAGCGCAAGTTCCGCGAGACCCGCCTGTATCAAGTCGCCCCGATTTCGACCAACTTGATTTACAGCTACGTCGCCGAGCACGTCTTGGGCTTGCCGCGTTCGTTCTAAACTCAGCGTTGCTGGGCGCATGGGGCGCTCTTGGAGTGCGTCATGCGATTGAAAAAGAGGGCTTGGCTGTTGGCGTGGTTGGCTGTGGCCGGTGTGGGAAGCGCACTGGCCCAGCAACACGACGAAGAAATGATGCGCAAGCACCACATGGCCGCAGGCAGCCACGGCGACGCGGGCAACGCAGGTTCAGCCGGCCATGCCGGCGACCGTGGCAACGCGGGTGGGCACGGCCACCACATGGCTACGCAGCCTGACTTGCGCGTTTGGGTCAAATACCCCAACGCGCTGCGCCAACACACCTTGGCCAGCATGCGCCAACACCTGGAAACCGTGCAGGCCATCCAAGCCGCACTGTCCCAAAGTCAGTTCGATGCGGCAGCGGACTTGGCCGAGCAACACCTGGGCATGAGTTCTTTGCACGACCACAAAGCGAGCGAAAACGCACAATACATGCCGCCCGAAATGGCGCGCCTGGGCACAGAGATGCACCGCGCGGCGAGCCAGTTTGCCGTGGCCGCTCGAGACGCCAGCGTCAGCGGTGACTTGAAAACCACACTGGCAGCGCTGTCCAAGGTGACGGCGCAGTGCGTGGCCTGCCACTCGGCGTACCGCCTGCATTGACCCTAAAACCGGCAGTTAATCGCTCAATTTCGCTGATCAAGCCCATGAATACAGGCCTGCTTGAGCACGATGCGGCTCACCTGATGGGTGACGTCGCTATGCGCCCCATTGAGCAGCCCTGGAACGTGCTGGCCGCGTCGTCACGCCTTGCCGGCTCATCCCAGGACCGCCCATTGGGGCGCATCCAAGCGCCGGATTGAGGTTGAAGCGCGGGTTTACGCGCTCAAACCCAAATCGTGCAGCAACCGCTCGCGCAGCTGCCGCTTGAGCACCTTGCCATTGGGGTTGCGCGGAAGCAGGCTGCTTGACCACGTGACCGATTCGGGCACCTTGTAATCGGCCAGCGCTTGCGCGCAATGCGTCTGGATGTCGCTCACGCTGAGTTGCACATGTGGTGCGTGGATGAACACGTGCACACGCTCACCCAACACCGGACAGGGCTTGGCCACCACAGCGGCTTCCAGCACGCCCGCTAAGCCCATCAAGTGGTTTTCCACTTCGACGCTGTAAATCTTGTAGCCGCCCCGGTTGAGCATGTCTTTTTTGCGGTCAAAGACACGCACAAAGCCTTGGGCGTCCATGCTGCCCAAATCGCCCGAGTGCCACCAGCCAGCGGTGAACTCTTTGGCCGTAGCGGCCGGGTTGTCCCAATAGCCTTTGACCACCATGGGGCCGCTGATCCAAATTTCGCCCACCTCTCCCGGGGGCAACTCGCGCCCCTCGTCGTCCATGACCGCCACCCGCGCACAGGGCAGGGGCACACCCACGCTGTCGATGTGCGCGCGGGTCAAGCCAGGCGGCATGGTGGTCGTGGGTGACGTGGTTTCTGTGGCGCCGTAGGTGTTGAGCAGCACCAATCTCGGCAAAGCCTGCGCCATGGCGTCGATGGTGCTCACCGGCATGGGCGCCCCCCCATAGCCACCCACACGCCAGGCCGACAAATCGGTTCGCGCAAATTCGGCTTGCATGAGCAGCAACTTGTACATCGCGGGCACCATCAGCGTGTGCGTCATGCCTTCACGAGCCGCCAAAGCCAGAAAGTCAGCCGCTTTGAACTCGCGTTGGATGATGATGGTGCCTGCGACCGAAACCATGGTGGCGATGTTGGCAATCAAGCCCGTCACGTGACTGGCCGGCACAGCCAGCAGCGTGCGGTCTTGGGCACTGAGGCCCATGGTGCAAGCGAAGTGCATGCACGAGTGCACGATGTTGACGTGCGTCAGCATGGCACCCTTGGGCTTGCCGGTGGTGCCACTGGTGTAGAGGATGGTGGCGACATCTTCCGACCCAACTGGGTGCGCCTCGGTCATCCCTGGGGCGGTCTGATGGCCTGTCACAGGGGCGGGTGTGGCGTTCGCTGCGAGGCTGCGCGCATCGTCGACGTTGAAGCGCTGGCGCAGCGACGGCACCTGGGCCGCATCGGGCAAACGCGCCCACAAGCTGACTTCGGTGCAGATCGCTGCGGCTTGGCATTGCGCGATGGCATAGGCCACACCGTCGCTGCTTTCGCGGATGCTGACCGGCACCGCCACGGCACCGCGCCACAACACGGCCAACCACCACAGCACAAATTCATGGCGATTGGACAGCCAAATCACCACCCGGTCTCCCGGGTTGATCTCACGCGTCGCCAGCAAAGTCGCCAACTGCAACACGCGCTCGCCCACTTGGGTCCAAGTCAGCCGTGTGTCGCCATCCACGATCGCCACCCCTTCGCCATGCGACAGCAGCGCGTTGTGCAACAAAGCACTGACGTGTGGGGCGCGCTGTGCAAAGGCATGGACAAGGCGGTCACCGAAAAACGCCTCGCGGCGCATGGGCGGAATCGCGTGCTCGGACCAAAACGGGTTCATGTGGTGCTGGGGTCTGACAAGACGTTGGCGCCGCGCTCGATGACCACCTCTTGGTCCAACATGGATGCAGCGTGGTTGAGTTCTGACTGGGCAATCACCACCGTCATGTCCGATCCGCGCAGACCAAAAATCACCTCCGACAGGCGTTGCGACAATGCTGGCGCTACCCCCTCGAAGGGCTCATCCAGCAGCAGCAAATCGGTGCCAACGGCCACTGCTCGGGCCAAGGCCACCAGCTTTTGTTGCCCCCCTGACAACAACAAGGCTCGGCGGTCTTTCATGGCTTCCAACTCGGGCAGGATGCTGTAGACGCGATTGAGTCGCTCGCTGGGCTTCAGTCGCTGAGAAACCCACAGTGGCACGCAAATGTTTTCCTCTACCGTGAGCTCGGGCACCAAACCCCGGTCCTCCGGCATGTAGCCAATGCCCAGACCGGCGCGCGCGTGGCGCTGCAGGTGAGCCAATGAGTGGCCTTGCCAACTCAATTGGCCTTGTGATGGCTCGAGGTGCCCCATGATGGTGCGCAACAGCGAGGTCTTTCCGGCACCATTTCGTCCGACGAGCCCGACCATTTGCCCAGTCGCCACCTGCATGGAAAAGCCCCGCAACACGGTCACCGCCGAGATGTTCACGTGGAGTTGTTCGATGTTCAGCATGCGGCAACTCCCAATGCGACGGCGTGTCCGGTGACATGTTGTTTGACCAAGTCATCGGCCAAGACCTCGCTTGGCGGACCATCAGCGATCACGTTGCCGCTGTAAAACGCTGCGATGCGGTCTGCGTAACGCAAGACGATGTCCATGTCGTGTTCAACAAAGAGCACCGTGACGTCACTGCCGTCCAGGGCGGTCTGTATGGTGTCCATCATTGGGTACTTTTCCGCGACCGATACCCCACTGGTGGGTTCGTCCAGCAACAACAGCTTGGGTTGCCCGGTCATGGCCATGGCAATGTCCAACAACTTGCGCACACCTCCCGGCAATTCTGCAACCTTGCGTTGGGCGTGCTGGGCCAAGTCGAAGCGTTGCAACAAATCCATGGCGCGCCCCAGCCGTTCGCTGGATTGAGCGGGCTGCCAAAAAGACAGGCGTGGTTCACCACATGCCATGGCTACCAACATGTTCTCCAACGCCGTCATCTCCAGTGCCAATTGCGGGATTTGAAACGAGCGCGAGACGCCTTTGCGGGTGATTTGGCGCGGTCCCAGCCGGGTGATGTCCTCGCCATCCAGCCAAATTTGACCGCTGTCGGGTTTGAGGTATCCGGTCACCATGTTGACAAACGTGGTCTTGCCGGCGCCGTTGGAACCAATCAGGCTGAGCTTTTGACCACGCGGCACATTGATGTTGATTTGATCGGCCGCCACCACCGCGCCAAAGGCTTTGGCCAGGCCACGCGCCGACAACAAAGGCTGTTGTGTGTTCATCTTGACTCCGAGGCGCTTGAGCGCTTTTGCCACAGCGAGCCCAAGCCCTGCGGCAAGAACCGAATGACGACAAGCAAGAACAGGCCCATCGCCATTTGCCAGGTGTTGGGGAAGTACAGGTTAGAGAAAGAGCGCACGATTTCAACCAGCAAAGAGCCGACAAACACAGCGACGGTGCTGTGGTAGCCCCCCAAAATGGCGACAAAGACAAATTCGCCCGAAGTCGTCCAGTAACTGAAATTGGGCTCGATGTGTCCCAGCGCCAGCACCGTGAGTGCGCCCCCCAAGCCGCCCAAGGCTGCAGCGATCAGGTAGTTGACGGTGATGGCTTGGCTGACCGACGCGCCCAGATACTCCACCCGCAACTCGGCTTCACGCACGGCCAAAGAGACCAAGCCGCGCACCGATTGCACATAAATGCGCGAAAGGGTCACGGCGACGCCCACCACCGCCGCGGCCAGTTCGTAGAGCATCCAGTTGGCGCGCTCCGCGGTAACTTCCATGCCCAGCAGAGTGGGGCGGCTGACGTTGAAGCCGTCTGAACCGCCAAGGCTTTCGGTCTTGACCAAAATCCCATAAAGCACCATGGAAATGGCCAAGCTCAGCATGGCAAAAAAGATGCCTCGATAGCGCGAGAGCAGAGGCGCAAACGGCGCCGCGACCGCGCAGGCCGCAAGCCCGCCCCCCAAAGTCAACACCAGCGCGTCGGTCACGCCCCACATGTTGGCCATGAAGGCGGTGGTGTAGCCGCCCAGCGCGAAGACAAAACCCTGGCCAAACGAGACCACACCGCTGCGCATCAGGATCACAATGCCCAGCGAGACTAGGCCGTGTGACATGGCCATGGTGCACAGAAACAAAGTCCACTTGGGCAGCACCCAACCCAGGGCCATCAAGGCCAAGGTCGACAGCAAACCCACCACAAGAATGTGAGCATGTGAGCGCATCAGATTTTCCTTGCCTGTGCACGTTGAAACAGACCTTCTGGGCGGAAGATCAACACGATGGACATGGCCGCGTACACGCTGAACAACTCGGCAGCGGGCCAGGTGTGTACAGCAGCAGCGCGTGCCAGGCCCACAATCAGTGCCCCAATGGCCGCGCCTTCAATGCTGCCCAGACCGCCAATGATCACCACCGCAAAAGACACGATGATCACGCCACTGGACAAGCCGGGTTGCACCGAAATCATGGGGGCGGTGAGGGCGCCAGCCAAGGCCGCCAAAAAGATGCCGAACATGAACGCGAAGGTGTAAACCCTCGACACATTCACCCCCATGCTCGAGGCCACTTCGTCGCTGTGAATCACAGCCAGCACCACTTTGCCCATGGTGGTGCGGTTCAGTCCCCACCACACGGCCAAGCCGCAGGCGAGGGCAAACACCACCAGCATGAGGTCGTACCCGACGTAAAACAAGGAGCCAAACTCGATGTTGCCGAACATGCCGTAAGGCTCTGAGACGTAGTACGGCGTGGGGCCCCATAGCAGCTTGGTGGCGTCCTCGAGAATCAAGAAGAGGGCATAGGTCACCAAGACCAGCAAGACTTCGTCTCGGCCGTAGAACACGCGCAAGAGGCCGCGCTCGGTCAGAGGGGCCAGCAGGGCTGCAACCGCCACACCAGCCATCAGCATGGCCACCAGCGACCACTCTGGCGCCATTTCCATGCTGGTGAACCAACCCACCAAGCTGGCCGCGGCGTATGCACCCACGGCATAAAAGCTGCCGTGCGCAATGTTGAGAATTTTTAAAACCCCAAAAATCAGGGTCAGGCCTAAGGCCACAATGAACAGCCACGACGCGTAGATCACGCCGTCGGCGAATATGGTCAGCGCCAGCATGGCAACTCCCGATCGCTGCCCCGGCTCGAGCCTGGGCAACGCTTCAGATTGATGTTTCAGCCCCGTAGGGCCTCACCAAGCGCTGGGGCCGCCTTGCGTAACCCCATCTCCATCGGCCATAGGCCTGCGCGATGCGCACGCAGGCCTACGTCAGACTCATGAGAGCGTCAGCACTTGGCGCCCTTGAAGCCACTCTTGATCCAGTCTTCGGACTTCATATCCGAGGGCGGGTTCACGCAAGAGGCAGGGAAGCGCTCAATGTCGACCAACTCCACGCGCTTGGTTTTTTCGCTGTATTGGGTGCGACCAATCGCTGTGTCCTGAATGGCTTGGTGGCCGTTGGCGTTGACCATTTGGATGGTGCCGGCAGGAGACTCCCAAGACGAACCCTTGAGCGCAGCCGCCAACTGTTCGGAATTGGGTTTTTTGCCTCCGTTGGCCGCCATGGCCTTTTCGGTCGCCAGCTTCAGGCCCAACAGTGCTTGCGCCATGCGGTAGGGCGCTTGAACGGGGTAGACGTTGTACTTTTTCTCGTACGACGAGAACCACCAGCGGTTCAGTGCGGTGTCTGGTGACATCAGGCCATAGGCGCCACGTGCACCCAAAATGACCCCATCAGGCATTTTTTTGCCCAGACCGGGCAGCACGTGGTCGCCAGCCGAAAGCACCACTTGCGAACGCTTCATCAAGCCACGCGGCGCAGACTGAAGCATCAGAGCTTGCAAGTCGCCACCCCACATGCTGGAGTGCGTGATGCTTGCAGGTTGCGACAACAAGGCAGAAATTTCGGTGCCGTACTGGCCAGCACCAAACTTAGGCCGCAGGTCTTGACCGGTCTTGGCCTGCGGGTACAACTGCTCCATGGTCAATTGAAAATCCTTGAGCGAGTCGTGGCCCCAAGCGTAGTCTTGGTTGATGTAGTTGACGGTGTCGACCTTGACGTTTTTGGCCTTCAGGTAGCGCCCCAAGGCAACGTTGTCCATGGTGGCGTGTGCGGCGGTGCGAAAGACGTAGTCGTAACCACGCTCTTCAAACACGCGTGGTGTGCCGCAGTCGTAGAGGATGAGGAATTTTTTCATCTCCTCAGCCACGGGCGCCACCGCCAAACAGTCACCGGAACTCACGTAACCGACCACGGCGTCGACTTTCTCGCGGTCATAAAGGTTTTTCAACTCTTGCACCTGTTTGGTCGCGCCGCCGGCCTCGTCAACGTAAATCGGTTCGATCTTCAAACCGCCAAAGCCCTTGGTGTTGTAGGGCGCAGGAGCTTGGCCTTCGTTGAACATCTCAACGAGCATCTTTGCGCCATTGACGGCGGGGATGCCAAAGCTCTCGGCCGCTTGGCCAGACAAAAAGCTGATGATGCCCACGCGGAAGGTGTCTTCGGCGTGCGCCGCTGTGACAGCCAGTGAACAAGCGGCAGCCAATGCGGCCAGTTTTGGGTTGAAGCGAACGCGACTCATGGTGTGTGTCTCCAGGATATAGGTTCTAGAACATCCCGTGCGGCGCACGGGTTGCATGCCTGCCGCAGCTGCCTGTCAGATTTGAGTCAGCGCTGCAACGGGCGCAAAGGTATGCCGGGGTGCATTCGAAACTTGTCGCTCAAGAGACGGGATGCTGTGCCAGCCGCCACCTGCGCGACAGCGCTCCTCTGTTGGTTGCAAACCCCCATGCAAAAAGGGGCACACGGCCCCTTTGTTGAAGTGGTTTAGGGGTGTGCCGCATCAGGCAGGCAGGTAACCCTCAACCGACAAATAACGCTCGCCAGTGTCGTAGTTGAAGCCCAGCACGCGCGCGCCTGTGGGCAGGTTCGGGATTTGTTTGGCGATGGCGGCCAAGGTCGCGCCCGAGGAGATGCCCACCAACATGCCTTCTTCGCGCGCACAGCGGCGCCCCATCTCGCGGGCCGATTCGCCGTCCACCTGAATCACGCCATCGAGCAACGCCGTGTCCAAGTTGCGCGGGATGAAGCCAGCACCAATGCCTTGAATCGGGTGCGGTGAAGGGCTACCGCCCGAAATCACGGGCGACTCGACGGGCTCGACAGCAAACACCTGCAGTTGCGGCCACGCCGCTTTCAGTACCTGGGCCGTACCGCTCAAGTGGCCCCCTGTGCCCACGCCGGTGATCAGCGCGTCCAGCCCCTCGGGAAAGTCAGCCAAGATTTCTTGCGCCGTGGTGCGCACATGGGCGTCGACGTTGGCGGGGTTTTCAAACTGCTGAGGCATCCAGGCCCCAGGCGTCTGCGAGACGAGCGCTTGCGCGCGCTCAATCGCGCCCTTCATGCCTTTTTCTTTGGGCGTCAGGTCAAAACTGGCCCCGTAGGCCAGCATCAGTCGGCGGCGTTCAATCGACATGCTCTCGGGCATGACCAGCACCAGTCTGTAGCCTTTGACCGCGGCCACCATGGCCAAACCCACGCCGGTGTTGCCCGAGGTCGGCTCAATGATGGTGCCGCCCGGCTGCAGAGCGCCACTGCGCTCGGCTTCTTCGACCATGGCCAAGGCGATGCGGTCTTTGATCGAGCCCCCGGGGTTACCCCGCTCGGACTTGATCCAGACTTCATGCTGGTCGCCAAACAGGCGGTTGATGCGCACATGCGGCGTGCGGCCAATGGTCTGCAGGATGTTGTCCGCTTTCATGTCTGTTCCTCCGTCAGTGAAGGGCGCATGTTGACACGCAAGCCCCTGGCCCTGACGCCGGCGGGGTCGCATCGGTGGCAGCAGCCTCGAAAAAACTGGGCAAAGAGGCAAGCGCCGGTGGCGTGTGCCCCGGCGTGGCTTCGTCACGCTGGTACGTTCTTTCGCCCAGCGCGTGTGCGCGCGATGATGGTTTTCATGATTTGTGCCGTGCCGTCGCCGATTTGAAAGCCCAGCACGTCGCGCAGTCGCTGCTCCATGACGCCTCGGTCGTAGCCGCCGTGGCCAAAGCACAGCAGGCATTGGTGAATGACGTCGTAGGCGAGTTTGGGGCCCCACCATTTGGCCATGCCGGCTTCCGCCGTATGCGCGAGGCCTTGTTCTTTGAGCCACAGGCCTTGCAGGCAGAGCAGGCGGGCGCCTTCGACTTCGGTGTCGTATTGGGCCAAGGGGTGAGTGACGCCCTGGAAAGCTGACAAGGGCTGGCCAAAGGCTTGGCGCTCGGTGATGTATTGCCAAGTCTCGGTCAAGGCGGCGCGGGCCACGGCCAGGCACTGCAGGCCAATCAGCGAGCGCGAGAAGTCAAAGCCTTGCATGACTTGCACAAAGCCCTTGTTTTCATCGCCCAGTCGGTGGTCCACAGGGATGCGCACGTTTTCAAAAAAGATGGAGCCGCGGCCAATGGCTCGTTGCCCGTGGCAGTCGAAGCGGCTGGTCGTGATCCCCGGTGTATCCATCGGGACGAGCAAAGCGGTGACGCCGTGGGCGGCGGATTCCGGCGTGCCCGTGCGGCCAAAGACCACGGTGATGTCGGCTTGATCGGCCGCCGAGATCGAGGTTTTTTCGCCGTTGATGACGTAGTGGTCGCCGTCTCGCTCGACGCGCAGGGCCAAGTGCGCCGCGTCTGAGCCGCCACGCGGCTCGGTCAAGGCGATGGCACAAATGGCCTGGCCTTGCACCAGCTTTTCCAACCAAGGCTTCACCACCTCGGGCTGGCCATGCTCGGACAAAATTTGCGCGTTCAGCGAAGCCAGCAGGTTCAGGTAAGACAGGCTCAAGTCGGCGTAGGCGATTTCCTCGTGAATCACGCCGGCGGCCAGTGCCCCCAGTCCCAAGCCACCAAACTTTTCGGGCAGTTCGGGCACCAAAAAGCCCAGTTCGCCCATCTCGCGCAGCAACGCGCGGTCAAAGGCCCGCGTTTTGTCGCGCTCCAAAAAGCCCGGCGCCACGCGTTCGGCGGCAAAACGCCGCGCGGACTCGGCCAGGGCTTGCAGGTCTTCGTTCAGGTAGGGGTTGGGGGTCAACATGGCCTGTGGTCTCTTTGGATGAACTTCGCGCCGGCTTACTTGGCGTACTTGCGGAACTCGGGCTTGCGCTTGGCTTGCAGCGCCGCCACGCCTTCGCGTGACTCTTCGGTGTCGTAGTACAGCTTGAGCGCGTACATGCCCATGCCGGCGATGCCGGCCTGGTGTGCGGTGTCCATGTTGAAGCTGCGCTTGGCAATCGCAATGGCGGTGGGGCTGCGTTCGCACAGTTCTTCGCCCCAGGCCTGCACCTCGGCGTCCAACTGGTCGGCGGGCACGCATTTGTTGGCCAAGCCCATGGCCACAGCCTCTTCACCGCTGTAGCGGCGGCACATGTACCAAATCTCGCGGGCTTTTTTCTCGCCGACCACACGGGCCAAAAAGGCCGTGCCGTAGCCGGGGTCGACCGAGCCCATCTTGGGGCCGACTTGGCCAAAAATGGCCTTGTCCGAGCAGATCGTCAGGTCGCAAATGGTGGCCAAGACGTTGCCGCCGCCGATGGCGTAACCCTGTACGCGGGCGATGACGGGCTTGGGCACATCGCGAATGGCGGTGTGCAACTCCTCCATGGGCAGGCCGATGGTGCCGCGGCCGTCGTAGTTGCCGTCGTGGGCCGACTGGTCGCCGCCGGTGCAAAAGGCGCGGTCGCCGGCGCCGGCCAAGACGATGGCGCCGATGTCTTTGTCGTAGCCGGCGCGGTACAGCGCCTTGATCAACTCGTCACAAGTGGTGCCACGAAAGGCGTTCATCTTGTCGGCACGGTTGATGGTGATCCACGCCACGCCATTGCGGTTTTCGTACAAAATATCTTCGTAATTCATTGCTTTTCTCTTGTTAGTTAAGGTGAAATCAACCCGCCATCGTCAGGCCGCCAGACACCGACAACACCTGACCCGTGACGAAGCCAGCGTCGTCGCTGGCAAAAAACACGATGGCGCCCACCAAGTCTTCGGCCTGCCCCAGACGACCCAGAGGAATGGAGCGTGTGAACGCTTCTTTGAGTTTTTCAGGGTTGCCTGCGCCTTCAAAAAAGCCTGCCAACAGCGCCGTCTCGGTGGGGCCAGGGCAGACGACGTTGACGTTGATTTGGTGGCGTGCGTGTTCGCGCGCCAAGGTTTTGGACAGCGCCACCAAGCCGCCTTTGCAGGCCGCATAAACCGCTTCGCCTGATGAGCCCACGCGCGCGGCGTCGGAGGCCACATTGACGATGCGCCCGCTGCGACGCTCCACCATGCCGGGCAACACCGCGTGGTGCATGTGCAAGGCGCCAGTGAGGTTGATGGCGATCAGGCGGTCCCACTCGCTGGGTTCGGTTTTGGTGAAAGGCTTGAAGATGTCCCAACCCGCGTTGTTGACCAACACGTCAATCGGGCCAAGATCTGTCTGTGTGGCGGCCACAGCGGCGTCGACTTGTGCGCGGTCAGTGATGTCGCAAGCGTAAGCTTGCGCTTGGCCGCCCGCGCTTTGAATGGCTTGGGCGGTTTTTTCCGCACCAGCCAAGTCGCGGTCAAACACCGCGACTTTGGCGCCCATGGCCCCAAAACGGCGACACGCCGCGCCACCAATGCCGCCACCGCCACCGGTCACGATTACCACTTTGTCTGCCCAATTGCTCATGTGTATTGCTCCATTGATTTATGACAACATATTTGCATAAAATGGAGTCTACGCAAATTTGTCTGATCACGTCAAGCGCTTGAGGAAAATTTTTTTAGCATGGAAACCAGCAGCAATATTCGACAAGACATGGCCAACCGCTTGTTCTTCAAGCTTTATCAGTGTGCCAATATGTTGCACAAAACCGGCAGCAAAGCGGTGCAAGAAGAGGGGCTCACGACTCAGCAGTGGGCGGTGCTGGGGGCGTTGTCGCGCGACGGGGTGGGAGACGGCGTGAGCGTGGGTGACTTGGCGCGTTATCTGATGGTCAGCCGCCAAAGTTTGGGCGGCTTGTTGACGCGCATGGAGCGTGACGCGCACATCGAGGTGGTGCCCAGCGCGCAGGACAAACGCTCCCGAGTGGTGCGCATGACGGCTGACGGCTCGCGGGTGTGGCGAGAGTTGGCGCAGCCCAAGATTCGCAGCTATTACGCCGCGGCAACCGACGATTTTTCGGTGTCAGACATGGCCAGCACGCTGCACTATCTGAACAAGCTGCTGGGCAATTTGGCGGCCCTGGATGAAGCGGCGCCTCCCGATTAAGCGCTTGATGAAACGAAAAAAATATGTTGTTTAATTTCAATACATAAATTTATTTTCTTCGAGTCATTTATAGCTTGATGGTCATGTAGCTGCTGCTGGGGTGTGGCGTGTACGGCGCAAAGGCGGCGCAGTCCTCAAAGCCACAACTGGCGTACAGGGCGCGGGCTGCGGCGTAGGCCTCGTCCGCTCCGGTTTCCAAACTCACCCGCTGAAAGCCCTGGTCCCGAGCGGCGTTTAATGCGTGCATCAGCAGCACACGCGCCAAGCCTTGGCCGCGAAACGCGGGCTCGGTGCGCATGGATTTGATTTCAGCGTGTGCCGCGTCGATGCGTTTGAGGCCGGCCATGGCGGCCGCGTGCTGGTCCACCCAGGCCACCCACAACCACACGCCTGGTTCGCGCAGCGCGCTGGCGCTCAGGGCGTGGTTGTTGTCTTCGGGCGAGTTGGCGCTCATGTCGAGCAGGTGGGCGCGCAGCAAGGCTTGCACCTGGGGGTCTTCAAAGTCTGCGGGGCGAATGTCTGGGCTCAAATCGGGGTCCTGTCGTCTTGGGCGCGCTCAGGCGCACTGGCTGTCGTTACAGTGCGGTCCTTGGCTGTCAAGGATCACCTATGAAACGCGCTGATTTCCGTTACTTTCACACCTTGCGCGTGCGTTGGGCTGAAGTCGATATGCAAAAAATCGTCTTCAACGCGCACTACCTGATGTACTTCGATACCGCCGTAGGAGGCTACTGGCAGGCCCTGGCGATGCCCTACAGCGCGGCCATGGAGAAGCTCGATGGCGACATTTTCGTCAAAAAAGCCAGTGTGGAGTTCAACGCCTCGGCTGAATACGACGACCGGTTGGACGTGGCGCTGCGCTGTGAGCACGTCGGCAATTCCAGCATGGTGTTTCAAGGTGCGATTTTCAGAGGCGACGCTTGCTTGGTCACGGGCGAGCTGGTCTACGTGTTCGCAGACCCGGTGGCCAAAGTCAGCCGACCTGTGCCCGCGGCACTGCGTCAGGCCTTGAAAGACTTTGAGGCTGGGGAGGCAACCACTCAACTGGCGCTGGGATCGTGGGAGGAAGTCGGCACGGACGCGGCGAGTGTGCGCGAGGCGGTGTTTGTGCAGGAGCAAGGCATTGACCGCGCCGACGAATGGGACGCCATGGACAGCGACTGTGAACACGCCGTGCTGCGCAACTTTTTGGACATGCCCGTCGCCACGGGTCGTCTGCTGCCTGCGGTCGATGGCGTGAGCCACATTGGCCGCATGGCGGTGTTGCGAGCGGTGCGCGGCGCAGGCTTGGGTGAACAGGTTTTGCAGGCTTTGCTGCGCCGCGCACGTCAGCGCGGCGACCGCCGCGTGGTCTTGCACGCCCAGCGCAGCGCCGAGGCCTTTTACGCCCAAGCCGGCTTCGTTGTCGAAGGTGAGCCGTTTGACGAGGTGGGGATTCCCCACGTCATCATGGCGATGGATCTTTAAATCGCCACGTCGAAGGCGGTATCGCCCAGGCGGCTCATCTGCGCGTCGTGGCGCCGCTCCAGCCAGTGCAAACCCTGTGCGTCGGCGACCACCACGGTGCTGGTGCGCGTGCCGTAACCATGCTCAGGCCAATGCACGAAAACGGGGGCGAGCGCCGCTTCCGCTTCGGGCCCAACGCCGGTGTCGGGCAACGCGCCTTTGGGTTGCTGAGGCTTGCTCAGGCTGTGCAACAAGGCCTGCTCCAGTTCGTGGCGTGAGGTGGCTTGGTGCAGCGCGGTTTGCAAGTCGTTGGACAACTGCAGCGATTTGGGCCAAGGGGTGTTCCATTGGGCGTTGGAAATGGCGTGCACGCCAGGCGAAATGGTTTGGATGGACCAGGATTCAAGCGCTTCACCTTGGGCGCCTCGGTTGCTCAGCCACCACCAGCGGTGACGCGCCTCGCTGGCCAAGGTGATGTTGCAGCCGCCGTAATCTGACGCCCGATGCTGCGCGACAAAGGCCTCCAGGTCCATGCCCGAAAGCCAAGCCAAGCCCAATTCGCCCCGGCTGCGTGCCCCGCGACCCGGAGGCCCTTGGCGCACGTTGGTCAGCATGGCCATGCGCCCGGCCCGGTTTTGCGCCATCCACACCCCGCCGTCCAAAAGGTCTTGCCCCCCCAAGATGGCCGTGCCATTGGGCGCCGTCCACCACGACAAAGGCTGTGTGGGGCGGGCGTAGGCTTCGTCGCGGTTGGCGGCGATGACCAGCGGCCAGCGTTGGTCCACGCCAATGGCCAAAGCGATCAAGCACATGGGCAGTCCATCAAATGTCGTCGCGCAAGGGGTAGGGCAGGCCCAAAGCCGTCAGGCTGGGCCCGTCGGCGCTTGCGGCATGCCAGTCATGGCCTTCGGCCTCGCCGACGTGCACACAAACCAAACCCAGGTGGGTTTCACCCAGCGAGGCGGCGTTGACCACGGTGCCGACCTCTTGGCCTCCGGCATACACCGGCTGGCCAGCGCTCAAGGGCTGTTGACTGCTGACGCGTTGGGTTCGGCGCTTGATCGCGCCGCGAAACTGGCTGCGCGCGACGACTTCTTGGCCGGGATAGCAGCCTTTTTTGAAGCTGATGCCGTCCAGCGACTCCCAGTTCAGCATTTGCGGCACAAACACCGCCACGGTCTCGAGCGTCAGCCAAGCTTCGGCCGCAGCGATCGACCAGGCGTCCCAGACCGCGGGCGCTTCGAGTTGGGCACTGGGTGCTTGGGGCGCGCAACACA
>JALRFN010000149.1 GCA_023268425.1 Burkholderiaceae bacterium
ATTCACACGCAAAACGCGCAGGATCACGGGCAACTCGCTTCGCTTGGATCGGTACGACGCAAAGCGATAACGGTTGGTCAGTTCGTCGTATCGGGAATACCCAAACTCCTTCTCGCGGTGCACACGCAAATCAAAACGCTCTGCCTGCATGTACAGCGACTCGACAACCTCAGTCTCTGTGGCCGTGACCTGAATGTCGTCCGAGAAGTCACCACCGCCGAGCAAGACGCCGACAAAGTGTGGGTCCACATCAGGCCTGGCCCGAACAGGGAAATCCACGCCCACGCGAATCAACTTGTGCCAATGCCGAAACGTGTGCGAGCACGCAAAGTAGTTGCGCAATGAGATATCGATGAACTCGTCTTGCAAACCATGCCCGCCATCCACGGACCGCACCAACGTGAGCACGTGATCGGCGTTGACGATGAACAGCTCTCCCTTCAATGGGCGAATCTCGAACATCTGATCGCGACCATGTATCAGGCGGTGCACACGGCGGGGCCGACTGTCAGGCCCCATCAGCTTGTCGCCGACAACGATGTCTTGCACAGGCTTGATGGAGCCGTCGTGCATGAGGATTGGCGTATCTGGCGCATGGCACCCGGTGGGCGCCACCGCCAGTGTGTTGCCGTGCTCATGCAGGGCTGTTATGCAGCGCTGCACAAGCGCGGACTGTCGGGGTCTGAGAATGATCTGGCCACCCCCACTTGCGCTGAAGGCTGATGAGTCCTTGCGTACCCTTGTTTTTGCAGCAACGACAAGGGTTTGAACGCGACCAAGCGGCATTTGGTCCGGGCTTGCGTACCCTTGCCGCCATGAAACGGCCCTGAAGACTTCTTCAAGCACGACAAGGGGTTGAGCGCGATTGGGCGCTGAAATCGGGCAAATGGGCCACCCTGGCGCAAGCCAGGGCCAGCCAGATGCCCGACCTCATTGCTCAAGGCAGTGAGGACGGATGTGTTCATGACTTCTCCCTCACTGCGCCCAGCTGGGCAGGCCCGATGCAGGACCGCGCGCGCCCGCCGGTGCCGCTTGAGCTTGTTCCCGAGCGCTGGCTTGTGCATAACCGTTGAACGACGGCTGCGCTGGCGCAGGTGCACCGGCAAACGCCGCCACGCCCATGCCAGTCGCACTGCTTGCACCAGCGTTGATCAGTTCTCCTCGCAGCGCGGCATACGCCTTGTGATCTGGCGTGACCGCGGACTTGACCACGCACTTGTCGTTGCCGTCCTGGTCTCTCTCCCAATCCACCTTGGCGATGAACTCTATGCCCTCCAGATCAGCAAAGCCGTTGATGCGTCGGGCGTTTTGCGCTGAGGCACTTTCGTCCGACGGGTGCACGCCACGTGCCGAGTTCAAGATGGCTTTGAGGAGCGTGCGCCCCATGTTGGTCCACTCGATGCCTTTGGCGCTGTACAAACCGATGTTTGACCACAGCTTGCGTTTGGCAAAAGGCCCCGCAGTGACGACGAACTCACAGCTCAGGTAGACGGAACCCGTCTTGTTGCTGCGTGTGGCGTACCCTCCGGTCCAACCCTGGGAGGCGTCATCAAAGCCACCGGGTTTGATGGTCATGCGCACCGGCACGATGGTGCCCTTGGGGATCAGGTCAAAGCTGGTTTGCTCGGCAGCGGAGTTGAAATCGAAATAGTTCATGATCAGTTGTCCTTCAAGTCTTTGTTGGGGTGTTGGGTGGCGGTGTTTGCAACGGCGTCGCTGAACGTGGTGGTCTCTTCAAAAACCAAGCGTTCGGACGCCGGACGCACGGGGCCAGCGATCTTTTTCATGAGGCGGCCGAGGTTGGGCTCTTCAATTGCATCCAGGCGCCCGGAGCGGTCCTTGGCCGGATAGCCCCACTGGTTCAGCGTGTGGCACACAAACGCGCGGCGGCTGTTGCCCTCCTCGTCCTTGACCTCGGCCAGCGTGATGACCTCGTCCACAATGCCGGGCAGTTCCAGTCCCGTCTTGGAGCCATCGATCTGCAGTGAGAAGACCCGACGGTTGAAGTCGTCCAGCGCCTCATTGAGAATCCCAACGAACCAGACGTTCTTCTTTCGGGTGTGTTGCAAGTGCGTGAGCCACGCAATCATTTCCTGGCCCATCAAACCGTAGGCACCTCGGTTGTCGGGCTTGCCGGTCTTCTCCGAGTACGCCTGCGGTTGGCCCTTGCACCATTGCAGGCACAGACGGCCAGCGACGGTAATGGAGTCCACAAACACGGTGTCGTACTTGTCCAGCACAGCCGGATCGCCAAAGCGCTGGCATACGGCCTGGTAATGCGCCTCGCTGTAGGGCTGATCGTCGCGAAGCGCCGGATTGGGCCCGCCAATGAACACCGCAAAGTCGCGGCATTCCTGCCAGGTGCGTGGACGGATGGTGTCGCCGCCATAGCCTTCGACAGCCAAGTCGCCCGCCTCCAGGTCCTTGAACAAAGTTCTGGCCGGATCCAGCGTCCACAATTGCGAGGTCTTGCCGATTCCGGATTTACCCACCAGGACGCCCTTGACGCCACGGGGCTCGGCCAATCGCTGGTCTGCTGTGATGATGGGCAAGCTCATGACAAGCCCCCTTCGCACTTACGATCCGACGCAGTAACCAGCGCCCACTCAATGCCTTCGGACTCGTCATCAGTTACGCTGCGTGCGTAGTCGTAAAGCTCACGCAATGCATGCAGCTTGAGGTTGAGCGTGATGATTTGATCCACAAGCGCATTTGTTGCCAGACGCACGTCTTCAAACGTGGCCTCTTCAAGGTTGAAGACCTCGTAGTGCTCATTGGGCGAGTAACTCGCTGGCAACACCAACTTGGCAGGTACGGATTTGCCAAAGCGCAATTGAGGGTGATTGCGCACCAATTCCATGAACGCGCGGTGGTGATTGAATTCAGACATGACTTGCCTCCTGTGTGATGGCCAGGCGATAGCTGGCCTTGCCGGTTTTGAGGGTGCGCGCGTCGTCAAACGCGGCCTTGAAGGCCGTGGGCCAGGCCTTGTACTTGGCCTCGCTCACGTCGTACTTGACGTTGATGTACTCAGAGACGTCCTCGCCGCTGCTGTAAATGCGTTGGGCGATTCGGGCCAATTTCTTCTGATCCCACTCGACCTTTTTGGGCAAATCGGCGGTGACCTCGACGGTGTCGTCCTGAAAATGGATGACGCCGGTGTCCTTGCCCGCTGCCAGGCGCACCTCGTGAGCCAGTCGGCTGTACTTCATGTCAGTGGCCTGGTCCACCAAGGCGGTGATCGCCTTGGCCTTGGCCCTCAGGTTGGCCGCCACTTCACGGGCCGCGAACAGCACCTCGGGGTGTTCCTGCGCCAGGATGGACAGGGGGGTGTCCAGCAGCGACTC
>JALRFN010000257.1 GCA_023268425.1 Burkholderiaceae bacterium
CCCAACATGTGGCGCACGACGTAAACCGTCAACAAGCCTGTGGCCAAAAAGGTCAAAGTCGCCGCGATGGAGCGTTTGGACAAGCGTGCCATGCCGCACACGCCGTGGCCACTGGTGCAGCCGTTGCCCATGGACGTGCCATACCCCACCAGCAGCCCACCCAACACCAACCACAGGGGTGAAATGGCCGCGCGGTTGTTGCCGCCCTCGCCCGTCAGCGCCACATACACACCGGCGCCAAGCAGCAGGCCCAGGGCAAACAAGACACGCCAGGCCACATCGCCCTCGTGTGGTGGCCACACGCGCTTGACGATGCCCGTGACGCCGGCGATGCGACCGCTGAACAACAGCAGCAGACAAGCGGACAGACCAATCAGGCTGCCGCCGATGAGTGCCGAAATTGGCGTGAACTCAAGCATGAAACCATCCCGATCGAGATTGAAATTGGTTCCGATTGTCCGCGCGAGGTGGGCGAAGCCCAACCACAAAGAAATTGTTTCCAAATAACCAGAGCTTATTTAGCAACGGTTCGTCAGTGGGCGCTTCTGCCAAGGTCGCAGGACAACGCGCCTTGCGCGCGTCATCAAATGATCTGCATCACGTCTGCGGCGTGCAGGCGCGGCGCGCGGGGGCGGTGGCCGTCGACTGCGGCGTAGCCCAAGTTGAGCAACAACAACGAGCGATAGCGTCCATCGGCAAAAAAGGCGGCGTCGACGGCGGCGGCGTCAAACCCCGCCATGGGACCAACGCCCAGGCCGTGGGAGCGCGCACCCAAAATGAAATAGCCAATTTGCAAGGTCGCGCTGGTCACCCCGGTTTTTTCAGCCATCGCCGCGTTGCCGGCGAAGCGCTCGCCCGCGCCGGGCATGTGCGGCGCCAGCGTCTCCATGTGCTCGAAAAACCGCGAGTCCCAAGCCGCTATGGCCGTCACCGGAGCCGCCATGGTTTTGTCCACATTGCCTGGGCTCAAGCAGGGTTTGAGCTTGGCTTTTGCGTCAGCGCTTTGCACGAACAGCAAGCGCAATGGGCTGCAGTTCATGGCGGTCGGGGCGTAGCGCACGCGCTCGTAAATTTGGCTCAGGGTCTCGCTGGACACCGGGCGATCTTCGAATTGGTTGATGGTGTGAGCGTCTTCAAAGATCGAGCGCAAATCGAGGCTAAACATGGTGACTCCGAAATCAGGAACAAACGATGCCGGACATTATGATCGCGCAAGTCCGAGCCACCGCATGCACGCTTACTTCGCCGACACCGACCCCTTGCAACTGCCGCCCGGTCATCGCTTCCCAGCGCAAAAGTACGGCATGCTGCGCGAGGCTTTGCGCACCCGTGCGCCCGACATCCAGGTGCGGGCCGCTCCCTTGGCGCCCATCGAAGATTTGCTGCGCGTACATGCCGCCGACTACGTGCAGGGTGTCCTGGAGGGCAAACTCAGCGCGCAGCAGCAGCGCGACATTGGCCTGCCCTGGACGCCGATCACCCCGCTGCGCTCCCGGCGTTCGGTGGGCGCGACCCTGGCCGCACTTCGCGCCGCGCAGCGAGACGGCATTGCGGCGAATTTGGGCGGCGGCACCCACCACGCGGGGGCTCAGGGTGGTGCAGGGTTTTGTGTGTTCAACGACGTCGCGGTGGCCACGCGCCTGGCCCAATCCATGGCGGCAGTTCAGGGGCGCGCCGTGGACGTGGCGATCATTGACCTCGACGTGCACCAGGGCAATGGCACAGCCGACATCTTTGCCGATGACCGCAGCGTGTTCACGCTCTCCTTACACGGCGAAAAAAACTACCCCTTTCAAAAAGCCAGCAGCGACTTGGACATCGAGCTGCCCGACGGTTGCCGTGACCAGGCTTACCTGAGCGCGCTGCAACATGCATTGGACACACTGGACCAACGCTTTCACCCCGATTTGGTGTTCTTTTTGGCCGGTGCCGACGTGCACGAAGGCGACCGCTTGGGCCGCCTGGCGCTGAGCAAGGACGGCGTGGCGCAGCGCGATGCCATGGTCTTGGCGTGGGCAAAAAGTCGCAGCCTGCCCTGCGTGATGACCATGGCCGGGGGCTACGGGCGCGACCTGCAAACCACCGTTGAGGTGCAGGTGCAAAGCCTGCAGTTGGCCGCACAAGCGGCCCAGAACTGGCCCTTGCAACGACCATTTGGCTCTTAGCTAAAGGCGTCCGATGGGCTCAGTACTGCCGCCGGTGCTCGCGCTTGGCGATCCACACCGTGGCGGCAAAGATCACCAGTGCGCCCATCAGCGTGGTCTCCGTGGGGATGTTGCCAAAAATAATCCAACCGACCAGGGAGGCCCAGACCAAATCCAGAAAGCGCAGAGTTTGCGTGGCAGATATGTCTGCGATGTGGAAGCCGCGCGCCATCGCGTAGTGGCCATAAGAGCCCATCACGCCGCTCAAGATGAAGCCAGCCCACATCCAAGCGTCCAGCGGCGTCCAATGCAATAACCCCAAGGGGGCGCTGAACAGCGCGATGGCAATCGATTGCCAAAACACGATGACGTCAGATCGCTCGGTTTTGGTCAGGTGTTTGGTGATCAAGAACGAGCCCGCAAACAGCGGCGCTGAGCCCAACATCACCAGCGACCACCAGCCGCCCTCGCCCGACATCTTGGGCCCGACGACCACCAGAACCCCTGCAAAGCCAATCAGCGCGGCGACCCAGCGGTCCCAGCGCATGCGTTCACCCAAGAACCAAGCCGCACCCATCATGATGAAAATGGGCCCGGTGAACCCAATCGCGGTCATGTCGGCCAAAGCCAAGTGCGGCAAGGCGGCAAACCACAGCAACAACGCTGAACTGTGCACGGCGCCGCGCCACACCTGGCCTTTCCAGTTGGTGGGGCGGTAGTAGGTCCAGCCCCGCCGAAACAGCAGCGGGAGCATGATGGCGGCGCCCGTGGCGTAACGCATCAACTGCGCTTGGTAAACGTTGCTGTGGATGGCCAAAACCCGCAACAAGCCGTTCAAAACACTGAACAAGACACCACTCAAGGCCACCCAGAGCATGCCGCGCCAAACGGCAGGCAGCGCTTCAAACCAAGCGCACGTGCGCGCCCAGACGCCAATGGCGGGCGAAGGCGAGGTGTCGTCAACCGGGCTCACGCGGGGTCCGGCGCGGCGACCACGCCCTGCGCAATCAAGGCCTCGATTTGCGCATCGCTCAAGCCAATGCTGGCCATCACTGCGCGCGTGTCTTGCCCCAGCTTGGGGGCGTTGCGGCGATGGCTGCCCGGTGTGCGTGACAGTTTGGGGACAATGCCCGGGATGTCGAGCTCGTCTCCATCGTCCATGGTGATGCGCTGAATCATGCCGCGTGCCTGGTAGTGCGGGTCTTTGGCGATGTCGGCCACGCTGTAAATTTTGCCGCCCGGCACCGAGGCCGCGTCAAGAGCGGCCATGACCGTGTCCACGTCGTGCTGCGCGGTCCAGGCGCCAATGGCGGCGTCCAACTCCGCCACCCGAGCGACGCGCCCTGCGTTGTCGGCCAGGGCCGGGTCGCTCGCCAAGTCATCTCGGCCGATAGCCGCCATCAAACGTTTGAAGATGCTGTCGCCGTTGCCTGCCACCAAGGCGTACTGCCCGTCAGCGCAGCGGTAGGCGTTGGTCGGTGCAATGCCGGGCAAGGCGCTGCCAGCCGCTTCCCGCACAGCACCAAAGGCACTGTACTCGGGCAGCAGGCTTTCCATGCAGTTGAACACCGCCTCAAACAAGGCCACGTCAATGACCTGGCCCTGCCCCGAGCCTTGACGCTCGATCAAAGCCATCAAGATGCCGATCACCCCGTGCAAGGAAGCCAGCGTGTCTCCAATGGACACGCCCACACGCACAGGCACCCGGCCTGGCTCGGCGGTCAGGTGGCGCAGCCCACTCATGGCTTCGGCGACCACGCCAAAGCCCGGTTTGTCCCGATACGGCCCGGTCTGGCCGTAGCCGCTGACACGCAAAATCACCAGCTTGGGGTTGATGGCGTGCAAGTCTTCAGGCCCCAACCCCCAGCCCTCCATGGCGCCGGGGCGGAAGTTTTCAATCAACACGTCGGCGTCACGCACCAATCGGCGCACGATGTCTTGGCCGGCCGCTTGGCGCAAATCTAGAGCGACGGACTGTTTGTTGCGCGATTGGATTTGCCACCAAATCGAGGTGTCGCCCTTCATGAGGCGCCAGCGGCGCAAGGGGTCGCCTGCGCCGGGCGACTCGATCTTGATGATCTCAGCGCCAAAATCGGCCAGCGTCTTGGCGGCAAATGGACCCGCAATGAGTTGACCCAATTCGATGACTTTGACACCGGCCAAGGGCCCTGCACTGTCGCTCATAAGCGCTCCGTTTGCCCAGCCTTGGGCTGCCACACCATCAGGCGCTTCTCGACGTGACCGACCAAAGCATCCAAAAACAGCGCGAAGGCGGTCAACACGACGATGCCCGCAAACACCGTGTTGACGTCAAACTGGCCTTCGGCTTGCAAAATCAAGTAGCCCACACCTGCGGCTGAGCCCAGATACTCGCCAACCACAGCGCCCACAAACGCCAATCCCACACTGGTGTGCAGGCTGGAGAACACCCAACTGGTGGCGCTGGGCAGGTAGACGCTGCGCAGCAGTTGGCGGCGGTTGGCGCCCAACATGCGCGCGTTGGCCAACAAGGTGGGGCTGACCTCGCGGACGCCTTGGTAGACATTGAAAAAGACGATGAAAAACACCAAGGTCACACCCAGGGCCACCTTGGACCACACGCCCAGCCCAAACCACACGGCAAAAATCGGCGCCAAGATCACGCGCGGCATGGAGTTGGCGGCTTTGATGTACGGGTCCAAAACCGCCGAAGCGCTGTCGCTGAGGGCGAGCCACAAGCCCATACCCAGACCGAAGACCGTCCCGATGCCAAAAGCCATCATGGTCTCGAACAGCGTGATGCCGAGGTGGCTGTAGATTTCCCCGCCGCTGAACCAGGTCCAGATGGTGGCCGCGACCTCCAACGGTCGGCCAAAGAAGAATGCCGCCTGGTTGGCGTTGTCGAAGTAAAACGGTGGCAGCAGCTCAGGATCGGTCAACAACTCCCACAGCAGTACCAAGAGCCCCAAAAGGCCCAACTGCACGGAGCGCAGCCGCCAGCCCTTCAAAGTCCCGGCGGCCATCAGCGCACCTCCATTTGGCGGGCGTAGCCCTTGAGCACTTCGTCGCGCAGCACCGCCCAGATCGATTCGTGCAATTCCACAAAGCGCGGATGGGTGCGCACCTCGGCCACGTCACGAGGCCGTTCCAGGTCGATCACAAACTCGCCAATCGGGTGGGTGCCTGGCCCCGCTGATAACACCACGACACGGTCGGACATGGCAATCGCTTCATCCAGATCGTGGGTGATGAAAAGCACGGCTTTGCGCTTGGCTAGCCACAGCGACAAGACCTCGTTTTCCATC
>JALRFN010000010.1 GCA_023268425.1 Burkholderiaceae bacterium
TCCCAGCCCGGTGCATCCTTGTCCGGCCAGATCAACACGTGACGGCCCGTCAAGGGTGTCCAGTCCGTCTTGTCGATGGGCGCCTTGGCACCGTTCATCGCGGTGGTCGCGACGATGCCTTGTGCGATCAACGCGCTGGCGGCTTTTTCGCCTTCGACCAGAACGACGTGGCTGCTCTTGTCGCACTTGTAGATGGCGGGCTGGTTGAACAACGGTCGTGGCGTTGGGGCGCGCCACATCCGTGCCTTTACGTCCCAGGGTCGGTACTCCTTGCCTGTGGGCGGGTCATAGCGATACACGACGACAATCAAGTTGCCGTGCTGGTCGTGGTAATCCCACTTGGCCGTGTACGGCCCCAACTCATCCACAGCGTGGCCTGATGGTTGACGCGTTGAGGTGGTTGCGGTTGCATGGTGCAAGGCAACCGATGGCGTGGTGGGTAGGCCCAACCACTGGCGCATGTCGTCGAGCAAGGCAGGGAAATCACTGCGGCTGCTCCATCCACGCACCGAAGCCCACAAGTCCATGACATCGCCACCGTCGTCACTTGCGAAATCCTTCCAAAGCCCACGGCGCTCGCCCTCCAGCTCAACCACCAGGCTGCGCCCGGGGTTGCCGAACACATCACCAATGTGAAACTTGCCTGCTTTGACCTTGCCACCGGGGAACAGGTGTGCGAGCACCCCTTCCAGTCGATCGATCAGCGAGGCACGAATGGCGTCCTTGCTGTCCAGTTCCGGTGGCTGGTCCTTGGCGTCATTGAAGTCCAGCCACACGACGTTTTCGCTCATGTCGCCTCCTTCCAGCAGCGGTCCTGCCAGGAGCAGAAGCGGCACTCGAAATGCGTGGGCGTCGTGGTATGGCGCGGCAAAGTGTCACCGGCTTCGCTGGCGCTGATCACGCGCACGGCGCGATCCGACATCGCTTGCGCAAGTGCTGCGTCAAAGGGAACGAGCTCGCACCAGATTTCCTGGGTGTCCTTGTTGATCGCGGTGAACAACGCAGGTGCTTTGCTGATGCCAGGAATCGAGCCTTCCATGTAGGCCTGATAGATGGCGATCTGCGCCGCGTAGACGGGCTTGGAGACAGCAACGCCCCTTTTAACGGTGTCACGCCAGGACTTGTCGTTCATCGTTTTGCATTCAAACAGGGCCGGAAACTTCATCTCCAACTCCGCGGGTGCCGCATTGATGATGCCGTCCACATGGCCCTGGATACGACCGCGTGCCACGCTAAAGCCAAACTGGCCACCCTGGGCTTTGCGAGCGAACAATTCGAACCCGGCCAGGCGCAGCCAGCGAATAGCAAGGTCTTCCAGCGTATGGCCAACCTCAAAGATGCGCATCAAACGGCCTTCAAAATCGCGACCCTCGTCTTTGGGCACATGCAGATATTCGTACTGCAGCGCACGCTCGCAGGCCACGCCCAAGCGGGAGGCGCCCAAGTAGTCGCGCGGGGTTTGTTCGCCTCGCTCAGCAACCAGTGCGGCGTCGACCAGACCACTGACCTGTTCGTGAAACCGAGGTCGGTGGTTGAAGTCCAGCATCACTGTGGCCCTCCAAACACGGGCACATCTTGAGCGGGGACGCCGTCATCGAAGAAGCCCTCGAAGAACGCCCGATCACGTTTGGCCAGTTCTTCGTGCTCCTGGACCATGCGCTGCTGATACGCGTTCACGGTCACGCTGATGAGGCCCACGATTTCATCGCGGCTGTAATCGGCCAGAGGCCTTTGCATGCCAATCAGCGCCACATAGTCGCCCAGTGGTTGCAGGCAACCATTCACCGCCCGTTGTTCCATTTCGTTGCGTGGGAACTCACGCCCTTGAGTTTTGTTCATGATCTTTGAAAACACTTCCTGACACTTGCGCGAACAGAACACCCAGCGATGGCTATAACGGTGCCGACTGGGGTTCTTGTCGCTGCGTGAAACAAATGGGTTGAACCAGCCCAGTCCGCCTGCCTTTCGGTGGCACACGGCGCAGGTCACGCGGCCTCCCTGGCTCTGTCCATGTGCTGGTCCTTGAACCTGTCGTTGGCCGCCATGACCAAGCGTTGAATCGCTCCGCGGTTGAACCTGAAGGAGAGCAGCGCCGAGGCCCGATAGCGCGTCATGCCGTAGTCACAACGCAACTCCTGCGGCAGGTACTCCAGCTGTTTTGGGGTGGGTGGCTGGTTCAGCCACCGCCTGGTCTTGTGCGCCGAGTCGGCGCTCTCGTGCTCGTTAAGCCAATCGTCGGCCTGCGCCATGCACACGGTGCGTTCGCCCACGCCCAGCAGCTTCGTGCCCACCTCCTTGGCGCCGCCCACGGCAAACCACCGTCCGGCCAGAAAAAACACGCCACCCCAGGCCGTAAAGCCCGTGGCCATGAGCGCATCGTCACTGCCAAACAAATCGCACCAGCGAAAGTTGCTGCGCTTGAGCAGATCGATCTCGCTCATCACGAAGTCGGCAAGAACACCTTTCGAGAGTCGATCTGGCTCATGCTCATCGTCGCTGAAGTCCGACTCCCACAGGTGACCGCACAGCGGGCACTCCATGATTGGCGCAGGCACCTCGGCCTCACACTGCGGGCAAATCTTGGTGGGGGCTTCACCCGTGGTGAGCTTGCCGTCCAGGTTGACCTCCTGCTCCAGCGAGCCATGCATCAAGCTGGCCGTGCCAAAGTCCAATACGATGCAGTCGGTCTTGATCACACCCGGGTGTTCATCGGGGTCGACAATGCGAAGTCCTCTGCCCACCATCTGGATGAAGGTGGACTTGTAGGAGCTCGGCCGCAGCAGCACCACGCAACTGGTGGGGGTGTAGTCATAGCCTTCGGTGAGCACGGCCACGTTCACAATGACTTGCGCGACACCGGACTCGTATTGCGCAAGCGCTGCCTCACGCTCGTGCAGGGACATCTCGCCATGAACGATCACCGCATCAATGCCTGCCTGAATGAAGGCCTGGCACACGTTGAAAGCGTGCTCGACCGTTGAGCAAAACACGATGGTCTTGCGATCTTGCGCCTTGTCCTTCCAGTGTTTGATGACCTCGTCAGTGATCGCCTGGCGGTTCATGATGGCGGCGACCTGGTCCATGTCAAAGTCCTGCGCGGTGCGCCGCACGTGGTTCAGCGCATCCCTCACCCCCAGGTCCACGACAAAGGTGCGGGGTGAAACCAGGTGGCCCGAGGCGATCATCTCGCCCAGAGTGATCTGATCGGCTACGTTGGAAAACACCTCACGAAGCCCTTTGCCGTCCCCCCGGTTGGGTGTTGCGGTCAGCCCGAAGATCGCCGCTTCGCAGTTGCGGCTCTTGACCGCGTTGATCACCATTCGGTAAGTCGGTGAGTAGGCATGGTGGGCCTCATCGATGCCCGGCGTGGTGCCGAACAGCGCCGAAGCCTGGACCTGGTCGATGCCGTAGTATTTGTACTCGAGGCCGGCGAGGATGCGATGCTCGATCGGCCCGGTCTCGACGGTGCCCTCGACCTGATTGTCGATCA
>JALRFN010000097.1 GCA_023268425.1 Burkholderiaceae bacterium
GGGCGAATCGATCAGCCCTGCTGCGATACAGGCTTTCACCCCAGCGGCCAGAAAACCTGCGGCCAGAAAAAGCGAGATCTCAGGGCGAGTATTGGGAAGCTGTTGCGTGACATGGGTTTTGAGGCGCGCGACAGTGTCTGCTTTGCCCTGATGGATCAGCACCCACAGCAGGGGAATCAGCACCGCAACAGAGGCAATCAACGCCAGCATAGGGACATCAGGCAACAGTTGATGCAGCACCAGCAGCGTAAGAATCAACAGCATCGGTAGCGCCAAGCTTGAAACTTGGATGGGATAGCCTTGATAGTCTGACAGTTGTTCAGGTTCGCGCAGGCGGGCTTCGATGAGGGTCAACAGA
Source organism: Burkholderiaceae bacterium (assembly GCA_023268425.1). Lineage (GTDB taxonomy): Bacteria > Pseudomonadota > Gammaproteobacteria > Burkholderiales > Burkholderiaceae_C > RS62. The sequence goes on from JALRFN010000097.1 coordinate 359, forward strand.
AAACCAAAGGCCACAATACTCAGCGCCCAAGGGTACAAGGCGGAGCGGATGTTGCCCAAATGGATAAAGCCAGTGGGCGAAGGCGCAAAGCGCGTGCGAATACGTGTGGTCATATCAAAGCGTGTTCAAAGCGTTCAACAAGTCGGCCTGAATGTCGGCCTGGTGCTCCAAGCCCACAGAGACGCGAATCAAGCCCTGTGTGACACCCGAAGCTTGGCGCTGCGCCTCGCTCAAGCGCCCATGAGAGGTGCTCGCCGGATGGGCACACAAGGTCTTGGTATCACCCAGATTGGTGCACAAAGACAAGGTCTCCAATTGGTCCAACACTCGAAACGCGCGCTCGCGGGCAACTTCAGGCGAGCCTCCGCCCACGTCAAATGACAGCACAGCACCGCCACTGCCACCCATTTGGCGCATCGCAAGCGCGTGCTGCGGGTGCGACGCCAGTGCCGGGTAATGCACGGCCGAAACAGGCGCCTGCTCAGCAAGCCAACCCGCCAAATTCAGGGCGTTTTCAGACTGTACGCGCATGCGAATCGCCAGAGTCTCCAAACCCTTGAGCACCACCCACGCGTTGAACGGCGCCAAGGTCATGCCCGCACTCTTGAGCACCGGCAAGAATGCCTTGTCCACCAAGGCCTGACTGGCACACAGGGCGCCGGCCATGACACGGCCTTGGCCGTCCAAAAATTTGGTCCCCGAATGCACAACGATGTCCGCCCCAAAAGCCGTGGGGCGCTGCAGGACTGGCGTTGCAAAGCAATTGTCGACGGCCATCAAGGCGCCGGCGTTGTGCGCCAAGTCAGCCAAAGCTTGAATGTCGCACACCTCGGTGAGCGGGTTGGTTGGGGTCTCGGCAAACAGCAACTTGGTGTTGGGCTGCATCGCGGCGCGCCACTCGGCCACATCGGCTTGTGCCACAAAGGTCGTTTCAACGCCGAATTTCGCCAAGTCGGTGCCCAACAGCTTGATGGTCGAGCCGAACATGGAGCGTGAGGCCACCACATGGTCACCGGCCTGGTTGGTTGGCCACTCGCTCGGAGGCGTTCTGAGCGTGATGTGTGCAGCCAAACACCCCGAGCTGGGCGGGCAGAAAATTGCGGGGGTGCTGTTGCTCGATTCCCCACTGTTGACCGGTTGGCGCTCTAAATTGATCGCAGCAAGCAAACACACGCAGCTCATCAAATCCGTGTCGCCAGGACGTATCAGCAGCCAACGG
>JALRFN010000100.1 GCA_023268425.1 Burkholderiaceae bacterium
ATCAACAGGTCTGCCACGGCATCCCCGGCCCCAAGGAGCTGAAAAAGGGCGACATCGTCAACATCGACGTGACGGTGATCAAAGACGGCTGGCATGGCGACAGCAGCCGCATGTTCGTCGTCGGCGAAGGCTCCATCGCGGCCAAGCGTTTGTGCCAACTGACCTACGAGGCCATGTGGAAAGGCATCGAGCAGGTCAAACCTGGGGCCCGCTTGGGTGACATCGGACAAGCCATTCAGCGCTTTGCCGAAGACAGTGGTTTTTCGGTGGTGCGCGAGTTTTGCGGACACGGCATTGGCCGAGGCTTCCACGAAGACCCGCAGGTGCTGCACTACGGCAAGGCGGGGACCGGCATGGAACTGGTGCCGGGCATGGTGTTCACGATTGAGCCCATGATCAACGCCGGACGCAAAGACATCAAAGAAGGCAACGACGGCTGGACCATCGTCACCCGTGACCGCTCTTTGTCGGCGCAGTGGGAACACACGATTGCCGTGACACCCACGGGCTACGAGGTGTTGACTGTGTCTGCGGGCACGCCGCCGCCGCCCGCGTTCGTCAAGCCCCAAAACTGAGGGTGCTGCGTGATCGCCATCCCAGCGCTCAAGGCCCTGCGCGAAGCCCACGCGCAAGCCAAAGCCAATTTGCTGGCGCCGCTGATGCGGCCCGACTTCAAGCCGCGCAGCATCAACAGCTTGTTGGAAGCGCTGGCCCAGCGCACGGACGAAACGCTGACGGCCTTGTGGGGTTTGGCCGCCATACCTGCCGATCACGCCCTGGTGGCCGTGGGCGGATACGGGCGCGGCAAGCTGTTTCCGTACTCGGACATCGACGTGCTGGTCTTGGTGCCCCCCAATGCCCCGGCTGAAGCCAGCAGCGCCGTCGAAGCCTTCATCACCGCCTGTTGGGATTTGGGCTTGGAAATCGGCTCATCGGTGCGCAGCGTGGACGAATGCGTGGCCGAGGCTCAAGCCGACGTGACCGTGCAAACCGCCATGCTGGAGTCGCGCCGCATTTGTGGCCACAAGAGCCTGGTCACGCGCATGCACGAGGCTTTGGCCAAGGTCATGGACCCGCGTGCCTTCATGCGCCGCAAGCGCCTAGAAATGGAGCAGCGTCACCAGAAATTTCAGAACTCGCCCTACTCGCTGGAACCCAACTGCAAAGACTCCCCTGGCGGCTTGCGCGACTTGCAAGTCTTGATGTGGGTGGCCCAGGGCGCAGGTTTGGGTAAGTCTTGGAAGGCGCTGGCGCAAAGCGGCATCATCACGCCGTTTGAACTCAAGCAAATTCGTGCCAACGAGGCCTTGATCAGTTTGATCCGCGCGCGCCTGCACATGGTTGCCAAGCGCCGCGAAGACCGCTTGATTTTTGACTTGCAAAGCAGCCTGGCCGATGTGTTTGGCCTCAAGGCCGAGGGCGAAGACACCCGCCATGCGCGCCGTGCCAGTGAATTGTTGATGCGCCGCTACTACTGGGCGGCCAAGGCGGTCACGCAGCTGCGCCAGATCGTGCTCTTGAACATCAAAGATCACTTGGAAACCCTGCGCGGCATGACGCTGGCGCCCCTGCGCCCCATCAACGAGCGCTTCTACGACAAAGGCGGCTTGATCGAGGTCGCACACGACGACTTGTACTTGCGCTTCCCACAGGCGATCTTGGAGACCTTTTTTCTCTACCAAACCGAGGTCAGCATCACGGGCTTGTCGGCACGCACGCTGCGCGCGCTCTACGCGGCGCGGCCCATCATGAACAGCGCGTTTCGCAACGACCCGGCCAACCGCGAGATGTTTGTGCGCATCCTGCAAGCCCCTGAGGGCATCACGCACGCCATGCGCCTGATGAACCAGACCTCGGTGCTGGGGCGTTACCTGTGGGTGTTTCGCGGCATCGTCGGGCAAATGCAGCACGACTTGTTCCACGTCTACACGGTGGACATGCACATCTTGATGGTGTTGCGCAACATCCGGCGTTTTTTCATTGCCGACCACTCCCACGAATACCCCTACTGCTCGCAACTGGCCAGTGGTTGGAGCAAGCCTTGGGTGCTGTACGCCGCCGCCTTGTTCCACGACATCGCCAAAGGCCGGGGCGGTGACCACTCGGAATTGGGCGCCAAAGACGTGCGGACGTTTTGCCGCAGCCATGGCATCGCCAACGAAGACCGCGATTTGATCGAGTTCTTGGTCTCGGAACACTTGACCATGAGCCAAGTCGCGCAAAAGCAAGACATCACCGACCCCGACGTGATCCTGGCCTTCGCGCTGCGCGTGCGCAACGAGCGCTACCTCACCGGCTTGTACCTGCTGACCGTGGCCGACATTCGGGGCACCTCACCCAAGGTGTGGAACGCCTGGAAAGGCCGTTTGCTCGAAGACCTGTACAAGCAAACCCTGCGGGCGCTCGGCGGCAGCGTGCCCGACCCCGACGCGCAAGTGGCCGCCACGCGGCGCGACGCCCAAGCGATCTTGGCGCTCAACGGGCAAGCCAAAGACGCCCACGAGCGCTTGTGGTCCACGCTCGGGGTGGACTATTTCATGCGCCACGATGCCGACGAGGTGGCCTGGCACACCCGCATGATTGCCGGCCGCCCTTGGGACGGCAAAATGCCTGAACCACCCGTGGTTCGCGCGCGCCAAGCGCACGACGGTCGAGGTGTTCAAGTCATGGTCTACACCAAAGACCAAACCGATTTGTTCGCCCGCATCTGTGGCTAC
>JALRFN010000104.1 GCA_023268425.1 Burkholderiaceae bacterium
TTTTGGCTTGGACTTGGGTTTGGGCGATGCCGGGCAGCTCGTATTCGATCGGGTCTTCGACCGTCATGATGTTGGTGCGTTTGGCGTCCAAGCGCTGCAGTGCCGCGTAAAGCGTGGTGGTTTTGCCCGAGCCTGTCGGGCCAGTGACCAGCACGATGCCGTGGGGCTTGCGCACCAAGGCCTCAAAGTCTTGGCGCACACGGCCTTGCATGCCCAAGGCGTCCAGGCTGAAGTGCGCGGCACTTTTGTCGAGCAAGCGAAGGACGGCGCGCTCGCCATGGGCATTGGGCAGCGTGGAGACACGCACGTCGACCGCGCGCTGCCCCAAGCGCAGGCTGATGCGGCCGTCTTGGGGAATGCGTTTTTCCGCGATGTCCAATTCGGCCATGATCTTCAAGCGCGAGATCAAGGCGCTGTGCAAGGCGCGGTTGGGCTGAACGATTTCGCGCAAGTCGCCATCGACCCGAAAACGCACCACGCTGTGGCGCTCGTAGGGCTCGATGTGGATGTCGCTGGCCCCGTCGCGCACGGCCTGGGTCAACAAAGCGTTGAGCATGCGGATGATGGGGGCGTCGTCAGCCGACTCCAACAGGTCTTCGACTGCCGGCAGCGACTGCATCATGCGCGCCAAGTCAGCGTCGCTTTGGATGTCGCTGACCACCGAGGCCGCGCTGGAGTCGCCTTGTGCGTACGCGTCTTGCAGTTGTTGCGCCCATTCGTGGGCAGGCACAACCAGCACACGGTCAAGTGCGTAACGCGCGGCCACCTCGTTGCAGGCGCTGCGCTGGCTGCGGCGCTCGTCATCGCTGTCGCATGCGGCCAACCACAAGGTTTGGCCGTCGCTGCCTTGCTCCAGCAAGACACGCTGCGCCCGCGCAAAGGCGTAGGGCAGCGGGAAACGAATGGCAGCGGTGCTCATGGCTTACTTCGATACGTCGATGCTGCGCACCGGCGGCAGCACCGGGGACTCGTTGATGCCCAGGGTCTCGCTGGTCTTGGGCTGCGCGTTTTGCATGTGGTTGCGCATCAAGTCGTAACGCGTGATTGACAAGCGCTCGCTGGCGCCAGCATCGCGCACGATGACGGGGCGAATGAACACCATCAGGTTGGTTTTCTTGCGCGAGCGCGACTCGGAGCGAAACAGCCCGCCGAGCACGGGCAGTTCGGACAAGCCCGGAACGGCTTGTTTGTTGTTGCTGTAGGTGTCTTGCAGCAAGCCGCCAAGCACCACGATTTGGCCGTCGTCGATCAAGACGCTGGACTCGATGCTGCGTTTGTTGGTGATCAAGCCCGCAGTGCTGGTGTCCGAGACGTTGGAGACCTCTTGGAAAATGTCCATCTTGATGACGCCGTTTTCGCTGATTTGCGGCTTCACTTTGAGCGTCAAACCCACGTCTTTGCGCTCAATGGTTTGAAACGGGTTGACCGACCCCGAGCTGCTGTTGTTGTTGGTGTATTGCCCGGTGACGAAGGGGACGTTTTGACCAATGACGATTTTGGCCTCTTGGTTGTCCAAGGTCAGCAGCGTGGGCGTGGACAAGATGTTGGCGTCGCCGTTTTCTTGCAAAAAGCGCCCCAAAAAGCCCAGTACATAGACCCCGTTTTGGCGGGTCGCTGCGCCGACATTCAAGCCCGCGCCGGGCAGCACCGTTCCGGAAGCACCGCCTGTGGCCAGGCTGATGATGTTGTTGCCTCCCGTGCCGAAGTTGGTGCCCAACAAGCCAATCGTGCCGCTGCCCGCGTTGCCAATGGGCCCTTGCCATTGGATGCCAAACTCGGCCGCCTTGTCGGCGTTGACCTCGGCGATCAGGCTTTCCACAAAGACCTGAGCGCGGCGGCCATCCAACTGGTCAATGACGCTGCGCAATTGGCGCATTTGCGGGGGCGAAGCGGAGATGATCAACGAGTTGGTGGCCTCGTCGGCTTGGATCATGCCGCCCGTGCTCACGCTGCTGGCTGCAACTGCGGCCTTGCCAGCCGGTGCAGCCGTGGAGGCTGTCGGCGTCGCACTCGCCGCGCCCATGGCCGCGCGCAGGGTCACGGCCAGATCTTTGGCTTGGGCGTTTTTCAAATGCACCACGTGGATGTCACCGCCGTCGCGTGGTGCGACATCCAGTTGTGTCACCAAGTTGCGGATTTGGTCCAGACGCGTGGCGGTCGCGGCGCTGATGATCAAGCTGTTGCTGCGTGGGTCGGCCAAAATGGTCGCGTCATCGTTGGCCGCCGCAGTTTTCGCTGCCGTGCGTGCCGTCGTCGGCGCATCCAACAGGGTCTTCAAAATGTTGGCGATGTCGCTGGCGACGCTGTTGTTCAGCGCGATTGTGGCCACATTCACGGCATCACCCACGTCCAGTGCCGCAATGATTTTTTCAATGCGCACCAGGTTTTCGGCGTAGTCGGTGATGATCAGTGCATTGTTGCCGCTGACGTTGATGGTGTTGTTGGGGCTGATCAAGGGCCGCAACACCGGGACCAAGTTGTTGGCGTTTTCGTGTTGCACCGAAAAGATTTGGGTGACCACTTGATTGCCTGGCGCGTGGCGGGCCGAGCGCGCATTCACCGTGGTGGTTTGCAGTTTGGCTTCAGCCTCTGGCACCACCTTGAGCAGACCCGCAGACTCGATCAAAGCAAAGTCACGCAAGCGCAACGCCGCTGCAAATTGGGCAATGGCTTCGGAGGCCTTGACGGGGGTGTCGGTGACCAAGCTCAGCTTGCCTTTGACCCTGGGGTCAACCACCACGTTGCGCCCACTCCACACGGCGATGGTGCGCGCGATGTCCACGATGTCGGCATCGGGGAACTTCAACTCCATGCGCTCTTGCGGCTCTGCTTTGGCGCTGGCGGCCTGAAGCGGTGCGCTGCAAATGAGCAAGCTCGTCAGCAACAGATGGGCGATGGAAAAGGGGTAACGCTGGGCCATGGGCTCATCCTATGGTCAAGACACTGACGCTGCCATTGCGGCGCCCGATGATGTTGAGCAGATTGGCCAACGCCGCCTCGCTGTCTGGGCTGGCGCTGGCTTGGCCGCGAAAGCGCAGCCGACCTTGGGCAATTTGCCCTTGGCCTTCGAGTTTCAGGTGGCCGCTGAGGGTTTGCAGCTTCACTTGGGGCAAGGCTTGGGCGGGCCACTGCACCGTGGCTTGGTAATCGCCCAAGGGCCGCACGGTGCTCAAACGGCTGGCGACATCGGCGATGTCGATGCGCACTCGACCGAGCACCTGTTGGGCCTCTCCAGCTCGCAGTTCTTGTGTCTGCACGGCCAAACGGCCTTCGAGTTGCAAGGTGTTCCAAGGCGTGCCCAGACCGCGCAAGACCTGCAAGGGCAAAACCAGGCTCACATCGTCCAGCCGCCAACGGGCGGTGCGCCCGCCTGTCCACGCCGCCTGCAACTGCAAGGCCTGACTCAAACAACAATTGGCCTCGACCTGCAAGGCCAGTGCAGGCCCTTGTTGCCAAGTTGGGCGCAAGTGCCAGCGCCAAACGCCAGGCAGGTTCTGTTGGTCTTGGGCGCCTTGGCCCCCGGTCAATCGCCATTGGGTTTGACCGTCCCAAATCGAGCCGCTGGTATTGATCCATTGCACGCGTTGCTCAGTGGCTTGGGCAATCCAAGGCTGCAGCCAGGCGGCCGGCATGAAGCGCAGCAAGGCCACGGACATGCCCAGCAGCCCGCCGATCACCGCCATGGCGGTCGAGCGCGTCATGGCTTGCCCTCGGCGCCCACCACCATCCAGCCTTGCCAGCGCCCTTGGCTTTGGCTCATTTGCGCTTGGGTGACCGTGCTGTGTGCGACCTGCGCCACATCGGCCAGCCATTGGCTCAACTGCGTTGCAGACCAATCGCGAACCTCCACGCGCCAACCCTGGGCTTGGGGCTGCAGCGTGAGGCCTGCGGCTGAGGCGAGCTGTTGCATGGCCGCCTCCCGCGTGGCTGAGGTGACGGGCGCTTGTGCGCGCCACTGCTCGGCCTCTTGGCGCATGTCTTGCAAGGATTGCAGCAATTGCGTTGCACTGGCGCGTTGCTGTGCGGCGTCACGCCAAGTTGCCCACGCGGGTTGCCACAGCCATGACCACAGCAGATAGCTCACCACCACGGCGCCGCCCAAGCGCAGCAAACGCCGCTCGCGCACTTGACGCGAGGTCCACCATTGATTCAATCCCGTGAGGGCGTTCACGGTTTGGCTCCCACCGTCACCAACCAACGCTCAGGGCCTTGGGCGCTGACTTGCCAGCCCAGAGGCTGCAGCCGTTGTTGCAAGACCGCTGTGGTCACGCCTTGGATGCGCAACTCCGCCTGGCCGCTTTGCCAGCGCCACTCGGTCACCCGGGCCTGGGGCAACTGTCCCAGGCTTTGCAGCAGTTGGGTGATGGTCGCACCTGAGCTGCCACCGCGTGAGGCGGCCAATTGATGGAGTGCGCGGCGCATCTGCACGGCAGGGTCAATGACCAACTGAACCTCTGGGAAGCTTTGCTGCACCAGCGCCCTGGATTGGGCGTTGAGCTCGCGTTGGATTTGGCGCTCTCGCCACGCCCAGCTCGGCGGCAAAACCAAGGCGGCCAAGAGTGCGGTGAGCAAACCCGTGCGCACGGGACGCCAAGCGGGGGCGTGGCGCAACTGTCGCCACGCGTGCTGCAGACCTTGCGTGCGACGCTGAGCGGCCGAGACGCGAAAAGCGAATTGGGCCAAGTTCCAAGGCGAGTTTTGCGCTTGCAGCAACAGCGCCTGGGCGCTGAGCACTTGCACGCGCTGTTCTGGCCAAGCCGACTCGATGGCCCCGGCCAGGTGACTGGGGCAACGCAGTTGACCCC
>JALRFN010000165.1 GCA_023268425.1 Burkholderiaceae bacterium
CTGCTGCATGCCAAAGTCGATCGGGCGATCGGGCGCCATCGGCAAATCAGTGGTGACCGTGCCGCTCTTGAGCCGGGGCCCCAAAAACGGGTTCAAGATCACCTCACCAATGCGGCTCACCTCACCCAAACCCGACAGCAACAACAACGGCGGCTGCAACACATCACCGTCCAGCACCGAATGCACGCGGGCCGAGTAGCCCAAGCCGCGGATGTGCTCCGCGATGATGCCGCCGAGCAACGAAAAGCGCAGATAGGCGCGCATGCTTTGCGCCACTGAAATCCAATCGTCGCCACTCGCACCGTCCATGGTCTCGTGGCCCTGATCAATCAAGAGGTTGATGCCCTCTTGGTGATAAGCCGGCATGGGGTTGCCACCCGCATCATGCGAGTAATACGCCCACTCGGGCACATGGCACAAACCCACCGCATCGACGCCCAGAAAGTACGCGGTGGCTTTCACCCGATCGGCATTTTTTTGCGGGTCAGCCACCGTGGGGCTGATGGGGTTGCGGGCCTCACCAAACTGCAGCAGCAACAGTGCACCCAAGGCCCGACGGGCACAGGCCCCAATGGGGCTCTTCATCACATAGTGCGCATTCTTGGCGTCGTCTTGCACCGCCTTGCCCAAGTCCCCAAACAACGCCCGCGCAAAGAAATCGGCGCGCTTGGGAAAGCGCGGCACGCGCTCATGGTCAATGAACGTCGTGGGCTCATCGCGGCGCTTGAGTTGTTCAAACGGGTGCGCACCCTGCCGAAATTCACGCGTGCGAAAGGCCTCTCGGTTGAACGCACTTTTGAACGTCCCCTTGCCTAACCACCACTGCCAGCCGTGAGATCGCCAGCGTTGCTGCACCGGGTGCAAGACCTGATCCGCAGCCACTTCCAGGGTGGTCGTGACCACCGCCAGCCCATAGCGCTGGCCCAGGTAGGGGTGAGTGCCGTCGGGCAAACACGCGCCACTGTGCAAGGCGACTTGCATGAGATCCACGTCACTGCACGTGGCGGTGTGGGCCCGCGCCTGAAAGCCGAGCATGCGCAAATAGGTCGATAGCAACACCGCTGTTTGCGCCGACAACACAGCCGCGCGTTGCGCTTGGCTGTGCTCATCCAACCAATCGCAGCCAGGCTCGTCCGCAGCCGGGTCGCGCGGGTATTCCACGGCAATCACCAAGGCGTGCGTGTGGTGATCAATCGGCCCGTGAACGGCGCGGGCCGAGTCCAACACGTCGGCCAAGATCATGTCCATGCCAGCGGCAAAGCTCTTGGGCTGGCTGCGTTCCAACTCTGCGCCCAAAGCCTGCACCTGCGGATTTCGGATGGGCACGCTCAAGCGCGCAGATGCGGGGATCATGCCGGTCGCCATGATCGATGCATCAAAGTAGTAGCCAGCGGCCTTCAAGTGCTGGGAGCGCGCCGTGGGATCGCTCGGGATTTCAGCATCCAACGCCGATGTGGTGCCGTCGCGCACCAAATCAAACATCGCCATATAGCGCCCCATCGCCGGACCAATCGATGTCGCATGGCTTGGCGCAAACGACAGCGCTTGCATGGGCGGCAATCGCGAGCCATCTGGGGTTTGGTCGGTGCGCCGCAAACGCTCCAACGGGTAAGGACCCAAGTGCACAGGTCGGTCGCGATAGGAAAACAGTCTCATGCGAACATGATCACTGGAAATGGCCAATATTTCCACTGATTCCTGTCACCGCAGTCGCAAAAAGGTGCGCCCCCAGCCGGCGCAGAGACGGCCGCCTCGGGCAGCCCTCAGGCGTCCAAGGCCACGATCACCACAGCCGAGTGGGCCACCCGCGCCATGGCCTGTTGGCCCGCTTTAAGACCATGACCGGCGCGCGCGAACCCGACGGCGCGCAGCGCCAGGGACGCCTCATCACCCGCCAACTGCAGCGTCACCTCGCCACCCGCGGCTGCACGCGACGCGCGCATCACACGGCCTCGCCACAGCGTCTCAGCGCCGCCGTCGGCCGCACTGACAACACGGCTGCTCAAGCGCTGCTGTTGGCCCTTTGCCAGCTGTTTGAGACCCGCCTCAAGCCCGCCCTCAGTCGCAGGAAACACCTCCAGCGCGGTCGCCTTGCACAGAGCCAACACGCGTGTGCCAGCCTTCAGGTCCAACAACTCGGCGCTTTCTCGCGTGATCACAGCCGCCAGTGGCATCCCTCCTGCCAAGGCGAGCGCCACGCGCACCATGCCGCCTTGGCGCTTGAGCTGGACCACTTGCGCAGGCCATTGGTTGCGCATGCTGGATCGAAACTGCAAGCCAAGCGGTGCAAGCGCATCTTGCCCCTTGGTGATGTTCGCCAGCGCGGTGCGCCGCGCACTTTGGAGCCATTGCGCGGCTTGCAGAAGTTGCTCGCCGGCAGCGGTCAGCACAGCCCCACCGCCGCCGCTGCCACCCACCGCGCTTTGCACCAATGGCGCCCCCGCAAGGTTGCTCAGCGTCTCCACCGCTTGCCACGCCGCTTTGTAGCTGACACCGTTGTGGCGCGCCGCCTCACTGATCGAGCCGCACTCGCCAACGCTGCGCAAGATGGCAAGCCGCTTGTCGGCGATGTCGGTACCCAGGGCAAGGCTGAGGCGTTCAGTCGAGGCTTTCATGAGACGTATTGTGACGCGAAAGGCATCGCTGTGCTACATTCGCTATTCCAAAAATGAATAGCGAAACAGCCTTGCATTTTTCCCCATCCAATCAAGACGCCAGCTGTCAAAAGCCAGACCAAAGGTCTGGGCTGTCTGCACTGGTTGATCTTGCGAATCGGCGCGTTACGGGCTGGCACCTGCCCGCTCGCCTGCTGGGTCGCAGGCTATTGGCAGCGGTCGTGTGCGCCGCCGGATTTGCGACGGGGCAGAGTGCCCATGCGGCCGTGGTGCATTTGGCGGTGGCGTCCAACTTTGCCAAGCCCATTCAGGCTTTGGTCTCTGACTTTGAGCAAAGCCATCCGCACCAAGTCAAGGTGTCACTCGGCTCAACAGGCAAATTGGTTATCAGGGTGCTCATGCCTGTTTCCTTGTCTTAGGACGTGTCAGTTGCCGACCAGCAAGATCCGGATCTGGCCTTGTCTGGTACACAACCGGCTTGCGTTGCTCACAGCGAATGCACCAGCTGCGACCGTGCTGGTCGGTGTAGTCGTATTTATGGCGGCCTAGTTTGCAGAGGATTTTCACAGGCTCACCCTCTTTGGCTCTGGCCAGCTCCATTTAGGGCCTGCAAGGGTAATCTGTGCAGGGGCCTCCTGTGCGGCCTTAGTGGCCAGCATACGCCTCACAGCGCGTTCCCTTCTGGCGGCTTTCTTGTCCG
>JALRFN010000186.1 GCA_023268425.1 Burkholderiaceae bacterium
CGTCGACCTCGGCGGCGACGGCGCTCAAGCTGCCCATGGCCATGGCTGACGCCAAGGCGAGTGCGCCGAGGCGGAAGAAGGATGGTGAGGTTTTCATGTCTGTCTCCTGATCGTTGAGGGTTCACGTGCCGTGTATCGCGACAAGCCACGGCACATGGGGCGCAGAGTATCAGCGCCCTCTGTCTAGGGCAAAACATAAGTGACACTCAGGCCCGCATTTAGGGGAATTCCCCTAGGCTGCGGCGCCATCTGAGCGCCTTGCTGAGGGCTTGGTGGACTCACCGCCGCCGAATCGACAAGCTTTGTGTCGCACGACCGATCAAGCCCGCCTGGTCATACAGCGCCGATTCGGCCAGGGCGCAGCCGTTGTCGCCCATCCAGGTTTGTGCATCTAAACATACCCACTCGCCTTGAGGGCGACGCAGCCAGTTGATGGTCAAGTCGGAGTTGATGAAGCTGTAGGTGTTCCAGTCCAAGATTGCGCTGATGCCGTTGCCCGAATCGGCGGCCACGGCGGTGCGTTGGTAAGGGCTGGGTGTTTCGCCTTCGATGATGGGATGGTTCAAGCGAAACCAAATCGCGCAGGGCCCCTGAAAAATGTGGCCCTTGGCTTGGCGGTTTTCGATCAAGTCGGTGTAGCCGACCCGCCGCCCAGCGAATGGCATGTTGACCACTGGCGCTTCTGTGGGCGGCAAGGGCGCTTGGGGCCAGGGATGGCCGGGCAACTCGGCGGGCACCTCAATGGGGTTCTCGCGCTGCGCCAAGGCGGTGAAGCGCAAGACGGTTTTTCCCCCGGCACGCAACTCGCCAGAAAAATGCCCGGCGTTTTTGCCGACATAGTCCTCGACCACGTGGCTTTCGATCTCACCGATGGGCACCGGGCGCAGCAAGTTCGCGGTGAAACGGCTGATGTGGGTCAAGCCGTGGGCCTGCGCTGCTTGTTCCAGTGCACGGCAGGCCAAGGCCGAGGGTGGCCCGGCATGCTGGTGCGCCGGGTCCCAAGGGCCGCGTGTCAGCTCGCTGGCGCTGAAGTGGTGGTCCGCCAGCGGGCGGTAGGCAAAGTTCAGTTCCGTCATTGTGCGTTCCGTTCGGTGAAGCACGCAGCTTAAGCGCCCCGTCGCGGCATGGGCTGTCACGCGCATGCGAGACAATCGCGCCCAACGCACGAACCGAGGCCTTGCCATGAACCGCCCCCTGACCGACGACACCACCCGCACCGACGACCTGCGCATCGCCCGCGTGCGCCCCTTGATTTCGCCAGCCTGGCTGCTGGAGCGTTGCCCCGCGAGCCCTGAGCAAGAAGCCGTGGTGCAAGGCGGACGCGACGCGGTGGCCCAGGTGCTGCGCGGCGAAGACGACCGCTTGGTGGTGGTCGTCGGTCCCTGCTCGATTCACGACCATGCCCAGGCCATGGCCTATGCGCGCTTGTTGCACGCCGCCGCTGAACGCCACGCCCAAGACCTGGTGGTGTTGATGCGCGTTTACTTTGAAAAGCCGCGCACCACGGTGGGCTGGAAGGGCTACATCAACGACCCGCACCTGGACGGCAGTTACGCCATCAACGAAGGCTTGGAGTTGGCGCGGCGCCTGTTGTTGGACATCACCGACCTGGGCTTGCCCGTGGCCACTGAGTTTTTGGATTTGCTCTCGCCGCAGTTCATCAGCGACTTGGTCAGCTGGGGTGCGATTGGCGCACGCACGACCGAGAGCCAAACCCACCGCCAACTGGCCAGCGGCTTGTCTTGTCCCGTGGGCTTCAAGAACGGCACCGACGGAGGCGTCAAAGTCGCGGCCGACGCGATCCAAGCCGCAGGCGCCGCGCACGCCTTCAAGGGCATGACCAAAATGGGCGTGGCGGCCATTTTTGAAACCGCCGGCAACCCAGACTGCCACGTGATTTTGCGTGGCGGTCAAGCGCCCAACTACAGCGCAGCGGACGTCGATGCGGCCAGTGCCATGCTCGCCAAGGCTGGCTTGCGCGAGCAAGTCATGATTGATGTGTCACACGCCAACAGCGAAAAAAAGCACGAACGCCAAATCGGCGTCACCCAAGATGTGGCGGCGCAAGTCGCTGCGGGTGATCAGCGCATCATGGGCTTGATGATCGAAAGCCACTTGCACGAAGGGCGACAAGACCTGGTGCCGGGCCAGGCCTTGCAGCACGGCGTGTCGCTGACCGACGCCTGCATCAGCTGGGACCAGACCGAGCCTTTGTTGCAAACCCTGGCGCAAGCGGTGCAGCGTCGGCGCATGAAGGCCTGAACTTGAGACCATGACCGCTGTGTTGCTCAGCAACGCATGACGGGAGTCAAAGTTCGCCGCATGGCGCAGCACAACGGACGCGCAGCGTCCGCATCACCCCGGTGGGGTAGGTTTGAGCTGATTTCTGTGCGCAGCGCAGTATGAGGCGGTGACCTGCCCCACGATAAGCGGTTGGTGCAACGCCCACGCGGTGCAACGGAAAACCACCAATCCACTCAGCGAGAGACGGGGTCGCCTCGTTACTTGATTGGCTGTTCCTTTCTTGCGCCGCCAAGAAAGGAACCAAAGAAGGCGGCCCGAATGCCCCGTGCCTGCCCGCTGCGCGGCCAGGCATGCCTTGCGCTGCTCGCCCCAACAGGCCGGCCTCAAACTCAATGCGCGCAAGCTGGAGCTTGCGCTGCGTTCAAACATGAGGCCGAGTCAGAAATGGAAGCAAAGCGCTGGCGCGCTTTGCGCCTGTTGGTGCTGCGCTGCTCAGCGCGGCATGACGGGACAAAAAAGACACGTTACACGTGGAGAAGCACAACGGACGCATGGCGTCCGCGTCACCCTGCTGGGGTGGGTTTGAGCTGATTTCTGCGCGCAACGCAGTATGAGGCGATGACCTGCCCCACAACAAGAGCTTGGTATCGCGCCCACGCGATGCAACGGAAAACGGCAAGATCAGCCACGAGCGCGAGTGCTGGCAAGCTTGCGGGACTGGGCATTTCACGGTCAGCGGCTTGCCTACAATCCTTGCCTCAGTGATCAACAAAGGCAGCCATGCAATTCATCCGTTTTTCAGACTTGTGTGAACAAGACCAAGTGCGCGGCAAGCGCGTGTTCATCCGTGCCGATTTGAACGTGCCCTTGAACGACCAGGGGCAAATCACCGAAGACACCCGCGTGCGCGCCTCGGTGCCGGCCATCCGCATGGCGCTGGACGCGGGTGCCGCCGTCATGGTCACCTCGCACCTGGGTCGCCCCACCGAAGGCGAAATCAAAGCCGCTGACTCCTTGGCGCCGGTGGCGGAGCGTTTGAGCGCTTTGCTGGGTCAGCCCGTGCGCTTGCAAGCCGATTGGGTGGGCGGCGTGGACGTGGCGCCCGGCGAGGTGGTGTTGCTGGAGAACTGCCGCGTCAACGTTGGCGAGAAAAAGAACAAGCCCGAATTGGCCCAACAAATGGCCAAGCTGTGCGACATCTTCGTGCACGACGCCTTTGGCACGGCGCACCGCGCCGAGGGCACGACCTACGGCATCGCCGAGTACGCCCCGGTGGCCTGCGCTGGCCCATTGCTCGCTGCCGAGATGGACGCGATTTCCAAAGCCCTGCAAGCGCCCAAGCGTCCGCTGCTGGCGATTGTGGCGGGCTCGAAAGTTTCGACCAAGCTCACCATCTTGAAAAGCCTGGCCGACAAGGTCGATGGCTTGATCGTCGGCGGCGGGATTGCCAACACCTTCATGCTGGCCGCGGGCTTGCCCATTGGCAAGAGCTTGGCCGAAGCCGACTTGGTGGACGAAGCCAAAGCGGTGATGAGCGCCATGGCCGCACGCGGTGCCGCTGTGCCCATTCCCACGGACGTGGTCACCGCCAAGGCATTTGCGGCGGACGCACAAGCCACCGTCAAAGCGGCCAGCGAAGTGGCGGACGACGACTTGATCTTGGACATTGGCCCGCAGACGGCCCAAGCCCTGGCTGAGCAGCTCAAAGGCGCGGGCACGGTGGTGTGGAACGGCCCGGTGGGTGTGTTTGAGTTTGACGCCTTTGCCCACGGCACAGAGACCTTGGCGCGAGCGATCGCCGAGAGCAGTGCTTTCAGCATCGCCGGGGGTGGCGACACGCTGGCAGCGATCGCCACGTACGGGATTGAAGACCAAGTGGGCTACATCTCGACGGGCGGCGGCGCCTTCTTGGAAGTCTTGGAAGGCAAGACCTTACCGGCGTTTGAGATTTTGGCGCGCCGCGCCAGTGCCGAATTGAATTGAATTGAAACCATCGAACACGAGGAGAACACCATGGCATTGATTTCCATGCGCCAATTGCTGGACCACGCCGCCGAACACGGCTATGGCTTGCCTGCTTTCAACGTCAACAACATGGAGCAGGTGCAAGCCATCATGCAAGCGGCCGATCGCGTCGGCTCACCCGTCATCTTGCAGGGCTCGGCGGGGGCGCGCAGTTACGCGGGCGAGCCTTTCTTGCGCCATTTGGTGCAGGCCGCCATCGAGATGTACCCGCACATCCCCGTGTGCATGCACCAAGACCACGGGGCCGAGCCGGCGGTGTGTTTCCGCTCCATCCAATCGGGCTTCAGCTCGGTGATGATGGACGGCTCATTGTTGGCCGATGGCAAAACACCGGCGAGCTACGACTACAACGTCAACACCACCGCCAAGGTGG
>JALRFN010000283.1 GCA_023268425.1 Burkholderiaceae bacterium
GGTCCTGCCTTGGGTGCGAAGGGCGTGAACATCATGGAGGAGTACACCCCCTTTGGTCACTCCGACTACCAGACCATCATCGCCAAGGTCAAAAAGTTTGCCTCTGAAGGCAAGAAGACCGCTGTGGTCTCCACCATCAACGGTGACTCCAACGTGCCGTTCTACAAAGAGTTGGGCAACCAGGGCTTGAAGGCCAGCGACGTGCCGGTGGTGGCGTTCTCCGTGGGCGAAGAAGAGTTGCGTGGCGTGGATACCAAGCCCTTGGTGGGTCACTTGGCGGCTTGGAACTACTTCATGTCGATCAAGAACCCGACCAACAAGGCCTTTGTGGCCAAGTGGGCCGATTACGCCAAGAAAAACAACATTGCGGGTCACAAAGACAAGCCATTGACCAACGACCCCATGGAGGCGACCTACATCGGCATCAACATGTGGGCGCAAGCGGTGGCCAAGGCCGGTACGACCGACACCGATGCCGTCATCAAAGCGATGGCTGGTCAGACCTTCCCCGCGCCCGGTGGCTTCATGAGCACCATGGACAAAGAAAACCACCACTTGCACAAGCCCGTGTTCATCGGCGAAGTGCGTGCTGACGGTCAGTTCAACGTGGTGTGGAAGACCAAGGGTCCCGTGGTGGCCGATCCATGGAGCGATTACATCGCCGAAAACAAGGGCAAGAAGAACGTGCCCGCCACCAAGTAAAGCTGCGTCAGCGCCCGGCTCACTGGCCGGGCGTAAGGGGTCGAGTTGAGTCGGGCCTTCGGGCCCGTTTCAGCGAGTTACTCGGGCATGTGCGTTGGGTGCGCGTCCTGGTCATGCAGGTCAGGGCTGCCGCATCCCAATGTGGAGGCACCCTGGCTTCGACCTGGCTTTGTTCTTCATGTGGTCATTTGCGATGAATTTTTTGTCATGAATCATTTGTTATCGAAACCCTGGCACCAAGCCCTCAGGCGATGGAGCGCCTTGGCGCTGGGTCTGGGTCTTGCCGCCAGCGCCTCCGCCCTGAGCCTGGAGCAGGCACAAACGCTGGCGCAGGGCGACACCGATGCCCGCATGGCCATCGTGCAGAACTTGGTCGCCACGGATGATGCGGCCGGGCAGGTGTTGGTCAAGGCATTGGCGGCGGAGCGCGTGATGACGGTGGGCGAGCGCGTCTACTGGGTGCGCGAAGACGACCAACTGCAAGACGCCGTCTCGGGTGATGTGATCGCCTGGCCGGGTGAGGCACAAGAGGTCACCATCAACAACCGCTTGCGCGGTGCATTGGCTGTGGCCGTTGCGGGCATGGACGTGCTCCAAGCGGGGCCTGAGCGTCAGCGTGAAGCCGCGCGCATTTTGCAGCGCGAAGCCTTCGAGGCGCCAGAGGATGCGCCGCAAGAGGTGATCGCCAAAGCCTTGGCGCGATCGGGTCTGGACGCCGACGCGAAACAGTATTTGAGCTTGGCTGCCGCAGCGGTGGCCATGACCGACGCCAATCCGGGTGTGCGCCTGCGGGCTGCGCAAGAGTTGGGCCAGGCCAAGCTGGCGATCGTGCGCCCCTTGTTGTTGGCCCGTGAACAAGCCGAGGGTGACGCGGCCGTGAAAGCGGCCTTGCACGCTTCCTTGGCTTCGGTGGATCGCAGTCTGGCGATCAATCGCAGCCTGGCGGAATTGTTCACCGGGCTGAGTTTGGGTTCCATCTTGCTGCTGGCCGCCTTGGGCTTGGCGATCACCTACGGCCTGATGGGCGTCATCAACATGGCCCACGGCGAACTGATCATGATTGGCGCCTATGCCACCTGGTTGGTGCAGCGTGGCTTTCAGCTTTACCTGCCGGCTTGGTTTGATGCCTACCTGTGGTTGGCAATGCCCCTGGCGTTCATGGCCTCTGCTGTGATCGGCGCTTTGATGGAGCGCTTGGTGATTCGCCATTTGTATGGCCGGCCCCTGGAGACATTGCTGGCCACCTGGGGCATCAGCTTGGTCTTGATGCAAGCTGTGCGCTCGTTGTTTGGTGCGCAAAACGTGGGGGTGGAAAACCCGAGCTGGATGAGCGGCAGCTTGTCGCTGATGGGCAGCCTCAACCTGCCGTGGAATCGCGTGTTGATCGTTGTTTTCGCCGCGCTGGTGTTGTTGGGTGTCAGTCTCTTGATTGCGCGCACGCGACTGGGTTTGTTTGTGCGTGGCGTGACGCAAAACCGGCCCATGGCTTCGTGCATGGGGGTGAACACCGCACGCATTGACACCTACGCCTTTTCATTGGGCGCAGGCGTGGCCGGTTTGGCTGGCTGTGCCCTGAGTCAAATTGGCAATGTCGGGCCCGACTTGGGGCAGAACTACATCGTCGACTCCTTCATGGTCGTGGTCTTGGGTGGGGTGGGGCAGTTGGCGGGCACCGTCTATGCCGCTGTGGGTTTGGGCGTGTTGAACAAATTCATTGAGGGATGGGCCGGTGCGGTCTTGGCCAAGATTGCGGTGCTGATCTTCATCATCGTGTTCATCCAAAAGCGACCTCAAGGCATTTTTGCCATGAGGGGTCGGAGTGCCGAAGCATGAGTGGAGCATCTGTGAAATCAACAGCAAACGTCGTGCTGCCGGCCTCGGCGCCTCTCTTGAGTGGCAAGGCTTGGGCGGTGTTTTGGGCTGCCGCCATCGCGGTTTGTGTGGTGGCGCCCATCTTGAACCTCGTTGTGCCCCCCGAGCACCCCTTGCACCTGAGTGAGTACATGGTGGGCCTGTTGGGCAAGATCATGGCTTATGCCATGTGTGCCTTGGCCATGGATTTGATCTGGGGCTTCACGGGCATCTTGAGCCTGGGCCACGGTTTGTTCTTTGCGCTGGGCGGCTACGTGATGGGCATGTACTTGATGCGTCAGATCGGCCGCGATGGCCAATACCAAAGCGACTTGCCCGACTTCATGGTCTTTTTGAACTGGAAGGAGTTGCCCTGGCACTGGGCTTTGTCGGACAGCTTTGTGGCGACCTTGGTGTTGGTGGTGCTGGTCCCCGGCTTGGTGGCCTTGGTGTTTGGCTACTTTGCGTTTCGCTCTCGCATCAAAGGCGTGTATTTCTCCATCATCACACAGGCCTTGACCTACGCGGCATTGCTGCTGTTTTTCCGCAATGAAACGGGTTTCGGCGGCAACAACGGTTTCACCGACTTCAAGCGCATCTTGGGCTACAGCATCACCACACCGAGCATGCGCATGGTCTTGTTTGTCTTGACGGGTGCGACGCTGCTGCTCTTTTTCCTCTTGGCGCGCTGGTTGGTGGGCAGCAAGTTTGGCCGCGTCTTGCAAGCCGTGCGAGACGGAGAGAGCCGCTTGATGTTTTGCGGCTACAACCCCTTGCCCTACAAGCTGACGATTTGGACCATCTCGGCAGTGATGTGTGGCATCGCAGGGGCCTTGTACGTGCCACAGGTGGGCATCATCAACCCCAGCGAAATGAGCACCGCCAACAGCATCGAGATGGCCATTTGGGCTGCAGTGGGTGGGCGCGGCACCTTGATTGGCCCCATCCTGGGCGCCTTCGCCGTCAATGGCGCCAAGAGCTGGTTGACCGTGGCGTTTCCTGAGTTTTGGTTGTACGTCTTGGGTGCGATGTTCATCGTGGTGACCTTGTACATGCCACAGGGGTTGGTGGGTTTGGCGCGCAAGTGGCGCAGCCAAGGCGCAAAAGGGGAGCAAGCATGACGCCAGAGTTGATGGAAGCAGGCACCCAACGCTTGGAGCGTGCGGCCTTGCGCCAGGTGGCCGGCAACACCGAGTCGGGGGGACAAAAGGCGGGCTATGGCCGGGTGGCCACCCCAGGCGAGGTGGACCTGGCGCACGGACGCATCTTGTACCTTGAAGATGTGCGGGTGAGTTTTGACGGCTTCAAGGCGATCAACGGTTTGAACCTGGACATCGCGCCGGGCGAGTTGCGTTGCATCATTGGCCCCAACGGTGCGGGCAAGACCACGATGATGGACATCATCACGGGCAAGACCAGGCCAGACAGCGGCCAGGTGTTTTTTGGCAGCACCATCGACCTCACGCGCTACCGTGAGGCGGAGATCGCGGCTCTGGGCATTGGACGCAAGTTTCAAAAACCCACGGTGTTTGAGCATTTGAGCGTGTTTGAAAACTTGGAGTTGGCGCTCTCCACGCACCGAGGCGTTGCGGCCAGCATGGGGTTCAAACTCAACGGCGAACAGCGCGATCGTTTGGCTGAAACTTTGCTCACCATCCATTTGGCGCAGCAAGCTGCACGCACGGCGGGCACGCTGAGTCATGGGCAAAAACAATGGTTGGAAATTGGCATGTTGCTGGTGCAAGAGCCCAAACTGTTGTTGTTGGATGAGCCAGTGGCGGGCATGACCGACGAAGAGACCGAGCGCACCGCGCAGTTGTTCTTGAGCCTCAAGGGCAAGCACTCTTTGATGGTGGTTGAGCACGACATGGCTTTCATCAAGGCCATCTCCGAAAAAGTGACCGTGCTTTGCGACGGGGCGGTGTTGGCCGAGGGCAGCCTGGATCAAGTGCAGGCCGACGAGCGGGTGATTGAGGTTTATCTTGGACGCTGAGCCCGGTCGACCACGACACGCTCATGCAAGAGCATCCCCCAAGCAAATCAAAACACAGGCTGCCACTCGAGCGGCCGGAGCACAGAACATGTTGAACGCAGAAGCCATCGACCAGTTTTACGGCAGCAGCCACATCTTGCGCAACGTCGGCTTACAAGCCGCCGTTGGCGAGGTGACGGTGGTCTTGGGCCGCAATGGCGTGGGCAAGACCACCTTGCTCAAGTCACTGATGGGTTTGGTGCCGATCAAGCGCGGCCGCGTGACGTTGGACGGTGTTGACATCACCCTCGCCGCGCCGCATGAGCGAGCTCGCTTGGGCGTGGGCTATGTGCCGCAGGGCCGCGAGATCTTTCCGCGCCTCACGGTGGAGGAAAACCTGCGCATGGGGCTGGCCACTCGATCTGGCGCCACGCCCATACCGCCGCACCTGTATGACTTGTTTCCGGTGCTCAAAGACATGTTGCACCGCCGAGGCGGTGACTTGTCTGGTGGCCAACAGCAGCAGTTGGCCATTGCCCGCGCCTTGGCTGCGGGGCCCAAATTGTTGATCTTGGATGAGCCCACCGAGGGCATACAACCCAGCATCATCAAAGACATTGGACGGGTGATTCGGATGCTCGCCGATCAAGGCAGCATGGCCATCGTCTTGGTTGAGCAGTATTACGACTTTGCCCAAGAACTGGCGGACCGCTATGTCGTCATGGAACGTGGCGAGGTCGTGGCCTCTGGCTCGGGCGCAGACATGCAAGCCAATGGCGTGCGCCAGTTGGTGGCCATTTGAGGGCGCGATGCCACGGCGTCTGCCGCCCAGACGGCGCTGGTTCTCGCGCCCTGAGCTTCAGTTCTGCTCGGTATGAACCTTGATTTTGGCTGCGGCTGCGCGAGCGCGTGACAGCGCGTCTTGGCCCTTGGCCAGCGCCACCGCCATGCGCCGGTAGGGGCGGGTGGTGGGTTTACCGAAGATGCGCACGTCCACGTCGGCTTCGCTCAAGGCTTCGCTGACGCCGCTGTAGGTGGGCGAGCTGCCGTTGCCGGTTGCGAGTACCACGGCACTGGCACCTTCGACGGCTTCGATCTTGGGTATCGGCAAGCCCAGCACCGCACGGGCATGCAGGTCAAATTCACTCAAGTTTTGACTGATCATGGTGACCATGCCCGTGTCGTGCGGGCGCGGGCTCAGTTCGCTGAAGATGACTTCGTCGGCAGTGACAAAAAATTCCACGCCAAAAATGCCTGCGCCGCCCAGGTCTGCCGTCACGGTGTCGGCCATGGACTGCGCTTGGGCCAATAATTCGGGGCGCATGCCCTGGGGCTGCCAGCTGTACTGGTAGTCGCCGCGCTCTTGAACGTGGCCAATCGGCGGGCAAAACAGCGTGGGACCGCTGCGCTGGCGCACGGTCAGCAGGGTGATCTCGTACTCAAAGTGAATGAACTCCTCAACGATGACTTTTTGGCGGTCGCCGCGCATGCCAGCGCAGGCGTAGTCCCAACTGGCTTGGATGTCTTGCGCTGTTTTGGCCACGCTTTGGCCTTTGCCCGAGGAGCTCATGACGGGTTTGATGACCACGGGAAAGCCAATGGCTTCAGCCTCCCGCATCAAATCGGCCGCCGTTTCGGCGTAGGCAAACTTGGCTGTGCGCACGCCCAGGCCAACGGCCACGTCGCGGATGCGGTCGCGGTTCATGGTCAGGTTGGCCGCGCGTGCGGTGGGAATCACCTCGAAGCCTTCGCGCTCAACGTCCAGCAACACTTCGGTGCGGATGGCCTCGATCTCGGGCACGATCAAGTCCGGCTGGTGCTCGGCAATGGCGGCACGCAAGGCTGCTTCGTCCAACATGCTGAACACACAAGACTGGTCAGCCACCTGCATGGCTGGCGCACCCGCGTAACTGTCGCAAGCGATCACCGTGGCGCCCAGGCGCTTGGCGCTGATGACGAATTCTTTGCCCAGTTCACCCGAGCCCAAGAGGAGGATATTTTTCATGGCGTGGCCGACTTGAAGAAGAGAAACAACGCCGGAGTATGTCACGCCCAGGGCCGCGCTAGAGCCCCCAAGTCGCTGCCAAGATCAAGCTGGCGATGGCGCCCAGGCTCAACTGCAAACGCAGCCGCAGCCACGCCTGGGGCCAAGCCAGCGCCGCGTTGTGTCGCCAGTCCATGAACCAAGTCAAGGCATACACCGCCGCCAAAGCCACCCACTGCGTCGGGCTGGGCAGCAAGGCTGCCGCACAGGCCAGCAGGCAAGGCACCACGCTCCAGGCCAGCAAGCGTCGGCGCATGTCTGCGGACAAATCCGGCAAGGCCAAGGCCCAAGCCCAACTCAAAGCCCCAACAAAGCTGACGATGGCCACCGCGTAAATCAGCAGCGCTTGCGTCCACAAACCGCCCAACTGCCAGGCCGACAGCAAGAGCACAGCAAAAGGCGCCCAACCACCGTAACCCAGCCAGCGCAGGGCGGGCCACAGGCTTTCATCAATCTTTGCTTGGTGTTCATTCATGGCGAGTTTCCGTTCATGAGGGCAAGCGCGGCGGCACGACCGCTGAGCCAGGCGCCTTCCACACGGCCACCAGCCAGCCAATCGCCCGCCACCGCAAGGCCCAAAGCCCGGTCATGGTAAGCCAACTGGGGCGCCGTTCCCGCCACGCGGGCGTAACGCCAGCGGTGTGCTTGCAGCAATTGCGGCTGGGGCCAGCCCTGGGCCAGCAACCAGGCGCGGCTGCGCTCGGTAATGTCCGCGGGCGTGGCTTCCAGGTGCTCACGCGACGCCGCTTCACTCCAATGCAGCGCCCAACTGGCTGCGCTGCGGCCCGTTTTGTTGGCGTGGGCGCCGATCCAGGCGACCAAGGGGTCGTTGACGAAGGCACCGTCCCAGGCCTCGGGGGCCACCTCGGCCCATTGCACATGCACGGCCCAGCAAGGTGGCATGTCGATGCTCGACCACGCTGGCCACCACGATTCGGGCAGCGCCGGGGCCAGCTCGCGCAACTGCGGCAGGGGCAGGGTGAACAAGACGGCGTCAAAGGCTTGTGGGTGTGAGCCGTGCGCCTCACTCTCCAGGCGCCAGCCGCCCGCTTCACGCGCGGTCTGTGTGATGCGGTGGCCGTTCAACAAGGGTGTGTCGGCCAGCAAAGCCCGCACCGGAGCGTGCATGCGGGGGCTGCCGACAAAGCGCGGCTGGTTCGAGCTGGTGCGCCAGCGATCACCCTCCCTGGCGACGATGGCCTGACCCCATGAGCTCACATGGCCTTGCCGCTGCCACTCGTGTACTTGTGCGGTGAAGTCAGGGTCGTGTGCAGTGAAGTACTGTGCACCGAGGTCGATGCCCCCGTCCCCGCTGCGACGCGTGGTCATGCGGCCCCCAGGGCCACGGGCTTTGTCAAAAACGCTGACTTGGTGATGTGGGCGCAAATGGGCGGCGGCGCTGGCGCCCGCCATGCCCGCGCCAATGATCGCGATGTGCATGCGCGTGATTGTCCGCGCGAGCACCAATCCTGGTGCCGCGAGGGTTTTGATCAAGCGGTGCTGGCTTGCAGCATGCCCCGCGCGACGATGAAGTCGATCACGTCGCGCAAGCCGTCTTGGGTTTTGAGGTTGGTCATGGTGAAGGGCTTGAGGCCTTTGGGGGAGGCGCGCATGCGTTCGGTGTCGGCGCGCATGACATCGAGGTTGGCGCCGACCATGGGCGCGAGGTCGGTCTTGTTGATGACGAAGAAGTCGCTTTTGGTGATGCCGGGGCCACCTTTGCGGGGGATTTTTTCGCCAGCGGCGACGTCAATCACGTAGATGGTGAGGTCAGAGAGTTCGGGGCTGAAGGTGGCGGCGAGGTTGTCCCCGCCGCTTTCAACGAACACCACGTCGGCATTGGGA